>NZ_WTKW01000126.1:0-11227 GCF_011378745.1 Pseudoalteromonas sp. Z1A6 | reverse complement strand
TCCAAATAACACTTTAAACCACATAAACTCTAAAAGCTCAGTGCTAATCATTAAAATAACAAGCACTAATCCTATTAGCGAAACCGCTATCGCTATTTTTTTATTTACAGCGTCCACATCTAATCCCTTTTAAGTCGCTTTTTTTCTTCTGATGCTTTTTCTGTCGGCTCAGGCCAATCATTAAAAAAAACAGTTAAATAACGGCTTTTCATCAAATACCACAGTACCCATAAAACAATCATCATTTGTATGGCTAAAAATGGTGAAAATCGATAATGACTATGCGCAGCTTGAACACTTAACCATGTCAAATCAACAACGGCGCATAAAATAAGGGGCCAACGCATATGTCGCCATACTTTTGCTAACCTGTCGCTCGCACTATGCGAATCTCGAGGCCTGCGTAAGCAAAATAAAATAGTCGGTATTATTGCAACACTTCCGATTGCTATTGCGATAAAAAAGTCATTTTTATTTTTAAAAAATAACGACATTAAATCCAGTTCAGGTCTGCGGCTTAAAGCCGCTATCACCCAAATAAAATAGCCGCGTAAAAGCACAAGCACACTTAAATGAAATGCAATAGGTGTACGGTAACTTCCGTACTTATCCCAGTATTCTGGCCCATATCGGCTCATTTTTGTTTTCCTAACCGTTATGCTTTATGAGCAGCTCTATTAACTCACCTTCCGTTAGTATGTCGATACCTAGGTCTTGCGCTTTAGTTAATTTTGAACCTGCTTTTTCACCTGCTACTAGTGCATCTGTTTTAGCCGATACACTACCCGATACTTTGGCGCCTAGTTGCTGTAAGCGCGCTTTAGCATCATTACGATTAAGTGTATTAAGCGTACCTGTAAGTACATAAGTAAGCCCTGCTAGCGGCTGTTCTTCCTCAGAAGGTGCACTTAGCGCTGGCCAATTTACGCCTTGCTCTATAAGCGCATTAACAACTGCTAAATTATGCTCTTCATCAAAAAAGCCACGAACATGAGCAGCTACAATTTCGCCTACATCGCTCACCTGCGTTAAACTATCAATGCTGGCATTTATTACATTTTCAAGGGATAGGAAGTGATTTGCTAAATTTTGTGCTGTTGCTTCACCGGCTTCACGAATACCCAAAGAGTATAAAAACTTAGCAAGCGTAGTGCCTTTAGCCTCTTCAAGCGCTGTTACCAAATTTTTAGCCGACTTAGGTCCCATGCGCTCAAGTGATTCAAAATGCCCTTGTTTTAATATAAACAAATCAGCAGGTGTTTTTATAAGTTCTCTATCGACTAACTGATCAACAATCTTATCGCCAAGACCATCTATATCCAGCGCTTTGCGCGAAGCAAAGTGCTTAATAGCTTGCTTACGCTGTGCAGGACATACAAGTCCACCCGTACAACGGGCTACAGCTTCGCCTTCTACTTTTTCAACATGGGAGTCACAAATTGGGCACGTTACAGGAAACTCTATATCGCGTGCATTATCAGGGCGGCGTTCAAGCACAACTTGAGTTATTTGCGGGATCACGTCTCCTGCGCGGCGAATAATAACTGTATCGCCCACTTTTACACCTAAACGAGCAATTTCATCGCCATTATGAAGTGTTGCATTTGATACTGTTACGCCACCTACAAAAACAGGCTCTAAGCGTGCAACCGGTGTAATAGCACCCGTACGCCCAACTTGAAATTCAACATCAAGTAGTTGGGTTATTTCTTCTTGCGCTGGGAATTTATACGCAATAGCCCAGCGAGGAGCACGCGCTACAAAGCCTAAACGCTCTTGTAAGGTCTTTTGATTTATTTTTATTACTACGCCATCAATTTCATATTTAAGCTCACCACGGCGCGTTAAAATATCACTGTAATACTCAAGCGCCGCTTGTGGGCCTTCAACTAGTTTTGTTTCAGGGCAAAGCGGTAATCCCCAATCAGTCAACTTTTCTAATTGCTGATAGTGATCCTCAGGAATATTGCCATCAGCAACAAGCCCCGTACTGTAAGCGTAAAACATAAGTGGCCGTTTGGCGGTAATTTTAGAGTCGAGCTGACGTAAGCTACCCGCTGCGGCATTACGTGGGTTAACAAATACTTTATCACCACGTTTCTCAGCTTCGCTGTTTAATTTGTCAAAGCCCGCGCTGTCCATAAACACCTCACCGCGCACTTCTAGTTCTTTTGGATAATCGCCACGTAACTTAAGGGGTACATTACGAATTGTTTTTACATTTTGAGTAATGTTTTCACCAGTAAAACCATCGCCTCGAGTAGCTGCCTGTACAAGCACACCATCGCGATAAATAATCGATACAGCTAAACCATCAAGTTTTGGCTCACAACAAAATGTAAGCTCATCGGTACTCATTAAACGCTCTTTTATACGGCGGTTAAATGCAGTGAACTCTTCTTCACTAAAGGCATTATCAAGCGATAACATGGGCACTTGGTGCGCTACTTGTTCAAATTTACTAAGTGCTGCACCGCCTACTTTTTGTGTAGGTGAATCGGCGGTTAAAAATTCAGGATGCTCGGTTTCAAGTGCGCTTAGTTCGCGTAATAACCTATCGTATTCAGAATCAGGAATACTGGGGGTGTCGAGCACATAATAATTATAGTTGTGTTGCTCTAATGTAGTACGAAGATGATTAACTTGCTCACTAATGCTGCTAGACATTTAAACCTCAATAAACATAAAAAAAGCCACTTTGACGATTCACCGTCCAGTGGCTTATAAAAATATAATGTATGCGTTATTTACGCTGAAAAAGAACGAACCTGCTCAACATATTGTCTTACGCGATCTACTGTCATTTCATTTCGCTCAGCATCTAAAATTTGTGCACCAAATTCATCCGCTAACTTTTTAGCTGCGCTGTGCAACATATTAAATGCAGCTAGACCATCGCCGTCGCACGGTAACGTCATAAATAAGCTTACCCCAGCGGTACTAAACTGTTCCATATTATCAATATCAAACGTACCTGGGTTGTACATATTTACTAATCTAAATAAAACAGGGCCTTGACCAGCCGGATCTAAGTGGCGATTAAAAAAGCCTTCCTCAGAATATTTAAAACCTAAAGTGTTAACTGCCGGCAATAATTTACTGCCCTGCATACTAAGCTCTTCCGGCATTTGAATATGTACAATAACAAAGTCAGACATTTGAGCAGGTGCTTCTTCAGCGCTTTGCTCTTTTGCTTCTAGGTCATCAACTATTTCTAGGTCATCTTCAATCGGCACTTCTGGAACGCTTGTATCTATTTGCGGCTCATTTGCATCAAAGTTAAGCTCACCAAACTGTGGCTCATCACGTTCGTTTTGCATTAGCTCTTTTGGTTCAGCCTCAGTTCGAAACGGTTTAGATGAAGCTGATGCGCTTTCTTGTAATGGTTCAACCCGCTCGTTATCAGATACTTCTGGGCGGTCTTTTTTTCTCACAGACCACAATCCATGTATTAATAAACCACCAATGACAACTACACTGATAATGATTAAAACCCATCTTAATTGTTCGGCCATCCCCTCACCTTTTATTATTTGATATGCCTAAAACCTGTATATTAATTAAAAATAATACACTTGTTATAAAAATTTATGCATGTGCAAGTTGCACAGCCTGCTCTATATCTACAGCAACCATACGCGATACGCCAGGTTCTGCCATAGTAACACCTGTTAATCTACCAGCCATTTCCATCGCAATTTTATTATGACTAATATAAATAAACTGCACTGATTGTGACATTTCTTCAACCAAACGGCAAAAACGCACAACGTTGGCATCATCTAATGGTGCATCTACTTCGTCCAGCATACAGAAAGGAGCTGGATTGAGCCTGAATATAGAAAACACTAATGATAATGCGGTCAGCGCTTTTTCTCCACCACTTAACAAATGAATTGTTGAATTTTTCTTACCCGGTGGTCGTGCCATTATACTAACACCACTTTCGAGTAAATCGTCACTGGTTAATTCTAAATACGCACTACCACCACCAAAAACTTTAGGAAATAGCTCTGCAAAGTCTTCGTTAACTTGATCGAACGTCGCTTTAAAGCGTATTTTGGTCTCACTATCAATTTTACGAATTGCACCTTCAAGGGTACTTAACGCTTTTGTTAAATCATCTAATTGATTATCAAGATAATCACTACGAGCTTTAGCTAAATCAAATTCTTCAATTGCCGCTAAGTTTACTGCACCTAATTTATCTAACTGATTAGTAAATCCGGTTAACTGATTTTGCGCTGCACTTAAATTCAATGAATCAGGTAATTCATCAAGTATTGCTTTTAAGCTTTGCTTTAGCTCTTCTAATGGCTCGAGCGCAACTTGCGCTTTTATTAGTAAGCTTTGCTCTTCAATTTTTAGCTTTTGATGCTGCTCTTGCAAGCCCACCAGCTCACCTTGTGAGTTTTTAAGACTTGCTTGCTTGCTATTTAAACTTTCTTTAGCGTGAGCTAATTCTTTTTGTAGCAATACCAGTGCCTGCTCGCCTTTTTGATGCTGCGCTAAAAACTGCGTTATTTTATCGCCCAGTTCTTGCTCTGGGATCAGCAGCTCTTCTATTTCATTGAGTAATTCTTGCGCACCTTCAGATGCACTAACGTGCTCTTGCTCTGCATGGCTCAATTTGGTTTGGCTTAACTGCCATTCACTGCGTGCCTTTTGCTCTGAGAGCGTTGCCTTATGCGCTTGCGTTTTATATTGCTCAAGCATGCTTAATGCTTCGCTATAACTTTTATCACTTTGTGAGCGCAGGCTATTTGCAGCGTCTACCTCATCCGCTAAGTTAAGTTGCTGCTCATTTAACACTTCAAATTGCTCTGTTTGCTCATCAAGCACTTTATTTAATTGCAAAAGCGCAGTGGTTAATTGCTGTTTTTGTTGCTGTAACTTTTCTAGTTGCAGCTTAAAGTGCGCTACTTGCTGTTTGAGCATATCGCTGCGTGTACCGGCTACTGCTATATTTTGCGCAAGCTCATGTATGGCTTCTTTTAGCTCGCTTTGCTCGTTAATTAACTTTATTTGATCAGCTGTATGTTCATCACGAGTGTGTGTTACTTGTTTTAGCTCATCCTCGGCATTGGTTAACTGCTGAGCTTTATCCTGCAATTGCTTATGTTTTAAAAGTAATGAGTTTTCTGCATTTCGATCGGCACTTACATGCCAGTTACGACCATATAAAGCACCGTTTTTATCCATAACGGCTGTATAATAAGCATCTTTTAAGAGCGTTAGATCACCGCTCTCGCTATAAGCAATGCGCGTTAAATGATCTGGGTACACGCCGCTTGTTATGAATGCAGCTAAGCTATTTTCAGCAATGTGCTTACCACTAATTGGCCACACACTATTATCAGCTTGCTGCTGACTTACATTTAAGTTCTCTAGCGATTTAAGTGCTTGCTCTATTAAGGGCTCAAAGCCTTCTTTAACACTTAGCTGATTAAACAAACCATTAGTACTTTCACTTTCTTCATCAAGCCCTAATGTACTTTTAAGCCCTGTTATACTAGCTTTTAACTCGTTTATTGTTTGAGTAAGCGTCGAATATTGCTTTTGTGAGTTATTAACACGCTCATTTTGCACTTCAAGCTTAGCACTGCACTGCGTGTGCGCTGTTTGTTTAGCAGCAAGTTCTTGGGTTAATGTTTGTGTTTGCTGTGTTTGCTGCGTTAATTGTTGTTCTACATCGCTACTTTGTAAGTCAGTAAGCTGCGTATTTAACTGATCAATTTGCTCGTTAACGTGGCTTATTTGCTGCTGAGTTTGTTTAATGTGACTGCTATGCAGTTGCGCATTATTATTAAGTTGTTGCTGTTGCTCACACAAAGTTTGCCAGTGTGTATTGTGGCGCTGCTTCAGTGCTAATAATTCCTCAAGCTCATGCGTTAACTTCCTAACTTGCTCTTCGCACATTAACGCGTTTTCACTTGCCTCTTGCAGGGCTTCATTTAGTTGCTCGCACACAATTTGCTGCTGCGTTTTAACTTCAGTGCTATGGGTTTGGCGTTGCTGTAATTTAATTAAATTTTGTTTAAGCGTTTGAGTTTGTTGCTTTACATTTATTTGCTGTTGCTCAGCGCGGGTAAGCTCGGTGTGTATTACATGTTGCTGATGCTGTGCATCGCTTAGTTTATCTTGCTTGGCTTGTACTTGCCCTTCTAAGCTTGCAAGTACATCGTCATGCCCTGAGTTAGCAGTTTTAAAAAAAGAAATTTGATCGTTCAGTTTTTTAATTAGAGTACTTTTTTCAAGTTGTTGCTGATGTAACTTTTGCCATTTTAAAACCGCAATTTGCCCTTTTAGCGTTCGCTCTTGCGCTTTTAACTCTCGGTATTTTTTTGCATCAACCGACTGCACAGCCAATTTATCTAACTGGCTTTGCAGCTCTTTTCGCACATCTAACAAACGTTCAAGGTTTTCGCGGGTGCTTTTAATGCGTGTTTGTGTTTCGCGGCGGCGCTCTTTGTATTTAGAAACACCAGCGGCTTCTTCTAAAAATACACGTAATTCTTGTGGTTTACTTTCTATTAAGCGCGAGATCATCCCTTGCTCAATAATCGCGTAACTACGCGGACCAAGACCTGTACCTAAAAATATATCGGTAATATCACGCTTACGGCATTTACTGCCATTTAAAAAGTACAGCGATAGCCCGTCGCGCGTTACTAAGCGTTTAATTGCAATTTGGTTTCTGTCGGCAAATGTATTAGAAGGACTACCTTTATCGTTATCAAAAACAAGCTCTACAGAAGCTTGTGATATGGCTTTACGATTAGTTGAGCCATTAAAAATAACGTCGGTCATGGCATCGCCACGCAGGTTTTTAGCAGAGCTTTCACCTAGCACCCATCGTACTGCATCAATAACGTTAGATTTGCCACAGCCATTAGGGCCTACAACACACGTCATTTGATCAGGAAATGGAATTTTAGTGGGCTCTACAAACGATTTAAAGCCCGCTAATTTAATAGTGCTTAAGCGCATCTTATTGTTATTACCAATTTATTATTGTTATTTGTCATAAACAATTTAACCCATAATTTACTAATAGATTAAGCTTGTCGTTTAAAGTTATCTAAAATAATACCGGTCGCCATTGCAACATTAAGTGACTCTGCTCCACCAAAAGCGGGAATGGTGATTTTATTGGTCACTAACTTTGCACATGTCTCGCGTATACCATGCGACTCACTGCCCATTAGCAAAACGCCTGAGCCCGTAAATTGGGTTTTATGTACACTTTGTCCATCTAAAAAAGCACCGTAAACAGGTAAATTTAAAGACTGTAAGTAATCAGGTAAATCTACTTGGCTTACCGATACCCTTACAAATGAGCCCATTGTGGCGCTAATTGTTTTAGGGTTGTAAGCGTCTGCGCTGTCGGTGCTAGTTACTATATGTTTAATACCGTACCAATCAGCTACTCTAATTATTGTGCCTAAGTTACCAGGGTCTGATACGCCATCAAGCGCGAGTATTAAGCCATTTGCTTGTGGTAAAGCTGCCTTTGGCATATCAACAATAGCAATGGCTGCATTATTGCTAACTAGCGTGCTCGCTTTAGTGAGGGTCTCTTCATCCGCTTCAATAAAATTAGCGTGCTGATACTCACCTTGGTACGCATTTATAAATTCGTTTGTAGCAAAAATATTAACCGCATTTAATGGGCTGTTTAATAACTCAAGTACGTTTTTTTCACCCTGTACAAGGTATTGATTATATTGCTTTCGGTACTTTTTTTGGCCAAGTTGGCGAATAAGTTTGAGTTGGTTTTTTGAAATCATAACAGCCCCATAAAATTATCCAGCAAGTATAACAGATTTCGTTATAACATCTGAACTCGAAAAGCAGCGAATAGGGCTAATTTATCTTACTCGCACTTCTTTCAAAGGTCAGATTAATGCGAATAAACATCCCTTTTATTGCCTCTAATTGGTTTGAATCACCAACAGATGCGGCTAATTCGTTATAAAGATTATCAGACGCTTGCTTAAAGTTTTCATCAAACTTACCTTTGGTAGCCAGCATAAATGCATCAGCCAACGTGCGTTGCCACTCATTTAAATATTTTAGCTTTGTGTCACCAGCAAGATTTTCGCAAATTGAGTTTAATCGCACTGAGGCATGTCCTAAGTTTAAACCGGTTAGGGCAAGGTCAGTAATGGCGCGTGAGTGTGAGCCCTGATCGTAATTAGTTAAGCGTATTAACCTATCTGCCATGCGGCGGTTGTACCAAATACTCGGAGTTTGATGGGTATTTATTTCGAGTAAATCTTTATAGGTAGCCTTAAAAACACGATGAACAAGTAACTGAACACTTGGTCCTGTAAATAACTGAAAAATCCAAAATAAAATACTCACGCCAGCAAAAATCGCGATTGCAGAGCTGAGTGTATAATCAATTGAAAAAGCTAGGCTCATATCCGTGCTGGGTCTAACCAAAATAGTAAATGGAATACAAAACCCTAAGCCGTATGGCAGCGTTTGTTGATCAGCGAGTAACAGCAAACCCAAAAAATACGGACCAGCTAATACAAGCAACAATATTTCTAATTGCCCACCACTTTGCGACAGTAAATTTAACGCATAAAAAATAGTTACAAAAGTAGCAACAATTATACCTGCCAATAAACGTTTAATTACAACCTGTAAAATAGCCAAGGGTATTCTCGACAGCATTATCGAAAATATGACCGGTAATATCATAATTAATAATGCAGCTGAAGAACCTGTATTAATCCAAATAAATGCGCCGATAGAAAACACCAAAGCAGTTCTAAATCCAACAATAATGCCAGCTAATGGGTCGCGATATGTAAGCATACTGGGTGCATTTAATAATGTTTTATCGCGTTGTTCTAAAGCTCTGTATGCCCGTAGTAAAATTGTTAAGTCCGCTGCCACTTCTAAGCTCACATTGAGCATGTGAGATTCAAATGGCGAATCACACACCGTATTTGCTCTATAGTCGGTTAGCTCTTTACGCAGCGTTTTAACTTGTTCGGCGCAGTAATCAAAATCGTCAGATTCTTTAATTTGCGCGAATACGTGTTTAAGTTTACTTATTAATTTGTCTAATGTGGGAGTAATAAGGTCTGCGTGGTTTCGTTGCAGGCGACCAATTATTTGAATTGAAGCCAGTAAAGAAAGTACTTTTTGCGACAATTGATTTGCAGCACGTGAGCGCCCTGGACCTTTTGGCCCTTCGTACCTTACTGCGCTGGAGTCTTCGTTTATTGATCCTAATGTTGCCATAATGCCATCTATTTGCTGATGGCGATTTTCGTGCGAGCCTTTAGAATCAAGCTCAGTTACTAAATAATCTAACGTTTGGTTTATAACCGACCGCGCTTGTACTTGCAGTAAGTGTTTAACTTTTACAGGCCAAAACAAATGGCTCACAAGGCCTGCACATATTGAGCCTATTACTATTTCACTCACGCGCGCTTGTGCAATATCAAATATGCTTTGGCTGCTCACCATTGCCGGAGTAACCATGACTAAAAGTACAATAATAGCGGCTGTTACACCTGCCATAGCAAACGCATAAACAAAGTTTGCTTGGCGTACCATTGCCGATAACGCAGAGTTTACCCCCAACCATAATGCCAATGCACCGAGCGCTAAATAAGGGTAGAGAATTAACTGAGTTAAAAGCAATATGCCAAATAAACCACCCACTATGGTGCCTATTATTTGGCAAATTGCTTTTTCAATAACCAATCCGCTTTGCGGGCGTAATTGCAAAAATATAGCCGAGACTAACGCCCAATAAGGTCTTTCAAGATTAAGCCACATAGCAATAGTAAGCGCCATTACCATGGCTATAACGCCCTTAGTCGCAAAAATAATTGCCTGTTTTTTAGGAAAAAACAAATTTTGTAATACAACGCCCACTGTCTTCCCCTTAACGTGTAGCGAGATGTATTGTGGCGGTCATTCCTGCGCTTAACTGTGTATCTTCGGGCAATGAATCTAACTTAATATCAACAGGAATACGTTGCGATAAACGTACCCAATTAAATGTTTGTTGTACTTGTGGTAAAAGCTGCCCGTTACTTTGTGTATTCGTATTTGCAATTGCTTTACCTACACTCACTACATGCCCCGTTAATTGCTTACCACCGCTTAAAAGCGCTATTTTAGCTTTTTGATCAGGATAAATAAGCGATATTTTACTCTCTTCAAAGTAACCCGTTACGTAAAATGAATCTGACTGCACGATAGCAAACACAGGTGTGCCTTGAGCTACATAGTTACCTTGGCGTAAATTCAGATTAATTATTTGCCCCGATGCAGGCGCAACAATTTTAGTTCTATCAACATTTAATTGCGCAATTGTTTGCTCTGTTTTAGCTAGGTTATAATTTGCCTCAGCAATTTTAGTATTGATACGTGTTGATTCTAGCGTTTCTTCACTTATTGCCTGTTGAGTGTTTAGCTCAACACGTCTTTCGTATTTATGTTTAGCAAGCTCCCATGTATATAGCGTATTTTCTGTATTGGCTTTACTTTTATCAAGCGCTGCTTGGTAACGCTTTTGATCAACATTAAAAAGTACTTCGCCTTTTTGTACGTTTTGACCATCTTTAATGTTTAAAGCAGTCACCCAACCCGACACGTCTGGAGCAACTGTAACTATGTCTGCTCGAATGCGACCGTCGCGCGTCCAAGGAGTATGCATGTAGTCAGTCCATACCCAACGCCCAGCAAAAACCGCAGCTATAACAACCAAGATAGTAAAAGTAATACGCAGATATTTAATCATTCAATTTATCTTCCACTTAGTAAATAGACGGCCAGTGCCAAGTAACAAACAAATAGTGACACTTCAAACCAAGCCACTTTCCAAATACGGTCATGCCAATCTAGTCGATGCAAAGCAAAACGAGTCAGCGCTGTTAAAATAAACGCAATTGGGAAGTAAACAATCAGCGGGCTAAACTCTAATCCCCCTAACACGACTGCTTGAAACATAATAAATATCCTAATGTTATTTAAAGCGGTGATAAAAGCTGTAAAACCTAAATAAATTTACATCCTCACTACTCTTACAATCTATTATTTTGGCATATAAATCAATTAGCTTAATTGTACGTAGGTGTGCTTAATACATAATTAATGCCATTACATTTAAGCAGCATTAACTATGTATAGTAGCTAAATCGCATATTAAAAAGCTAAAGATCCCAGTTACCAGCCAAATAAATAAAACCAGCGA
>NZ_WTKW01000125.1:0-11245 GCF_011378745.1 Pseudoalteromonas sp. Z1A6 | reverse complement strand
GCCTATTTTATGGAATTAGTCTTTAACTATACGGAGTAAACATCTATTTTGAACTGGCAATCTTTAGTCGATAACAGACAGCGCTTTTTTTGGCTTTTGCAAATTGCAGGCTGGATTGGTTATGCGTTAGTAAATTATATTGGCTCTAAAGTATTTGAAATGCGTGATATATACGTATTTGTTATTTTATTAAATGCTTACGCTGGTTGCTTAATGACAGTACCGCTTAGGTATATTTACCGTAAAATTTGGAATGCCTCGCCTTGGGTATTAATGATTGTGGTATTTGGTGCCTCTTATGTAACAGGTACTTTATGGGCTGTCGTTCAAAAATTTAATTTGTGGGAAATATACCGCCATGGTTATAGACCAGAGGAGTGGTTTTATTACCTGCAGCAAGGTTTAGATTCGGTTTATATTATTTTATGTTGGAGTGGTCTGTACTTTGGCGTTAAATATTATCAGTTATTACAAAGTGAGCGACAAAAAGCACTAAAAGCCACAACTATGGCA
Organism: Pseudoalteromonas sp. Z1A6; assembly: GCF_011378745.1. Classification (NCBI taxonomy): domain Bacteria; kingdom Pseudomonadati; phylum Pseudomonadota; class Gammaproteobacteria; order Alteromonadales; family Pseudoalteromonadaceae; genus Pseudoalteromonas; species Pseudoalteromonas sp. Z1A6. The sequence continues at coordinate 10,732 of NZ_WTKW01000125.1, read as the reverse complement.
CACGAAGCGCAATTAAAAATGCTTAGGTATCAGCTTAATCCCCATTTTTTATTCAATACACTTAACGCTATTTCTACTTTAATTTTGGTTAAAGAAAACAAAGATGCTAACTTAATGGTAGCAAGGCTAAGTGACTTTCTACGTTATACATTAAATACCGATCCAATAAAGAAAGTACCGCTAGAGCAAGAGTTACATGCGCTCATGCTTTACTTAGAAATAGAACGTGTACGTTTTGATGAGCGATTAAAGGTAAATGTAGATATAAGCGAGCAAGCTAAAGAGGCTTTAGTACCGAGCTTAATTTTGCAACCTATTATAGAAAACGCGATTAAATATGCTATTGCCCATCTAACAGAAGGTGGAGTAATTGATATAAAAGCACAGGTATTTGCGAATGAGTTATTACTAGAAGTGGGCGACAACGGCCCAGGTACTGACATACTCGATGGCCAATTAGTTAACGCTCAAGGCGTAGGTGTCGCTAATACCAAAGATAGATTAAAAACGTTGTATGAAAATAATTATTCGTTTGTATTATCACATAATACGCCAAGTGGATTAAAAGTTAATCTGCGAGTACCTTTTGAGAAGGCTGTGAAAAATGACTAAAATAAAAACACTCATTGTTGATGATGAACCGTTAGCACGAAAAGGTTTAGCGGTAAGGCTCGAAGAATACTCTGATATTGAAGTAATTAAATTGTGTAGTTCAGGCGCTGATGCAATTGAAATGTGTCAAAGCGAGAAAATTGATTTGGTTTTTTTAGATATTCAAATGCCAGGTATGAATGGCTTTGAAGTAGCAAGAGCCCTTAGCGAAAGCTCAAAAGCATTACCAGCGATCGTATTTGTAACGGCCTTTGACCAGTTTGCTGTAAAAGCGTTTGAAATTCATGCTCTCGATTACATTTTAAAACCCGTTGATGATAACAGACTAAAACAGGCGGTAGAAAAAGTGCATACCTACTTAAAAACGCAGCAAGACAACGCCCATAAGAAAAAGCTAGCGAGTTTTGTAGCCGGTATTACTGGTAACAATTGCGAAGAAATACTTAAAAAATTAGCCACTGGCGATATGCTAACAGACAGACGTTACCCAGAATCGCTTGCTGTAAAAGAGCAGGGTGAAATTATACGGGTACCTGTAGCGACTATCCAATGGGTTGATGCAGCAGGTGACTATATGTGTTTACACTGTGAAGACGGACAAACGCATATTCTACGTAAAACAATGAAAGAGCTTGAGCAAGAGCTCGACCCTCAGTTATTTGTGCGTGTGCACCGCAGCGCAATAGTAAATACAAAACAAATTAGTAAACTGGTTACACAAGTAAGTGGTGAGTATTTATTAGTACTTGAAAATGGCCAAGAATTAAAAGTGAGCCGTAGCTACCGAGATAAGGTTAAAGCGGCATTAGCAAGTTAAAGCCAACGCTTTTATTACAGACACAAAAAATGCGAGCTAAGCTCGCATTTTTTATATTCGGCGTTTAATTACGCAACAGTTACAATTTTCATTGTGTTAGTTGCGCCCACAGTTTCCATTGAGTCACCGTGAGTAATGATTACTGTATCGCCAGACTGTAAAGACCCTTGAGAAACTAAAGTATCAAGCGCGGCTTTTACCATACCGTCTTTTTCAGTTTTTGTAGAATCAAAAAATACTGGGTAAACACCACGATAAAGTGCTGTTTGACCTAATGTACTGGCATGACGTGAAAGCGAGTAGATTGGTAAGCCTGAGCTGATACGCGACATTAATTTAGCCGTACTACCAGATTCAGTAAGTGTGATAATTGCTTTAACAGAATCTAAGTGATTAGCTGCATACATAGCAGAAAGCGCAATTGATTCAGCATTGTTAGAAAAGCGACTATCTAAACGGTGTTTAGAAACGTGCGTTTCTTTTTGCGATTCAGCGCCTAAACAAACGCGTGCCATAGTCGCAACTGTTTCTTCAGGATAATCACCTGCAGCTGTTTCAGCTGAAAGCATTACAGCATCTGTTCCATCAAGAACAGCATTTGCAACATCCATAACTTCTGCACGTGTAGGCATAGGGTTATCGATCATCGATTCCATCATTTGCGTTGCTGTAACTACAGTACGGTTTAATGAACGAGCACGACGAATAATTAGTTTTTGCTTGCCCATAAGAGCAGCATCACCAATTTCAACACCTAAATCACCACGAGCAACCATTACTGCGTCAGACGCTAAAATGATGTCATCAACAGCTTCTTGGGTTTCAACGGCTTCAGCACGTTCAATTTTAGCAAGTAACTGTGCTTTTGAACCAGCAGCTTCAGCAAGTGAGCGTACGTAGCGCATATCGTCGCCACTACGTGGGAATGATACGGCAATGTAATCTACGTCAATTTCAGCGGCAGTTATTAAATCTTCTTTGTCTTTTTCAGTAAATGCTGGAGCAGTTAAGCCACCACCTAAACGGTTAATACCTTTATTGTTAGATAAAACACCGCCAACAGTGACTGTACAATGCACTAAATGCCCAGCTACTTCATCAACACTTAATTGAATAAGGCCGTCATTTAGAAGTAGTAAATCGTTAGGGCTTACATCGTTAGGTAATTCTTTATAATCAATACCTACAGAGTTTATGTCGCCTTCGCCTTTTTCCATTTTTGCATCAAGGGTAAATTTTGCACCCACAGCAAGCGTTACTTTACCTTCTTTAAAAGTAGAAACGCGGATTTTAGGGCCTTGAAGGTCAGCAAGGATAGCAATATGCTTGCCTAATCTTTTTGCAATATCGCGTACAGCTTGTGCACGGTCTTTATGATCTTGGGCAACACCATGTGAGAAGTTTAAACGTACTACATTAGCCCCAGCGATAATAATTTTTTCTAAGTTGTTATCTCTATCGGTAGCAGGTCCAAGGGTAGCGACTATTTTTGTGCGTCTTAGCATCAATTTCTCCTGTTTGCTTGGTGAAAGCATGTTGACGTTATTTTGTTGACTTAAAATATCTATATTAGAATAAAATATTTTAGTTATGTGCAAACTTCAAAGGTTTGCCACTATTTTATACAAAACTATTGTGTCATCATTATGACACCGGTGTCAGAATGCGTCAATGATCTTAATTTCAATTAGCTTTGCTTTTAGTCACCCCGAGACCATTGATGTTTGATATAATTACGTAGCTTATTTATCTGTAATAAAAAAGCATGTTGTATTGACTCATAATTAGTATTTTATGACTGCATGAGTATAATGCACGCGGTATTATTTAATTTATACACTGAATTTTCTAACCAAATAGTTGTTACCGAGGAGGACACTAGATGCAAGTTGCATTAGTAGGGTTAGGCGTTATGGGAAAAAATCTTGCCCTAAACTTGATTGAAAAAGGGATAACGCTAGTCGCTTATGACAAAAACCCACATGCGGGTGAAGAGTTACTAAGTTGTGCTAAATCTCAAGGCATGGCTGATAGGCTTCACATTGTCTCTGATTTAAGAGACATGGTAAGGCGTTTAGAGGCACCTCGTTCTATTTTATTACTTGTTCCTGCTGGTGAGTTAGTTGATACAGTTTGTAATGAACTTGTAGAGGCCGGCGTTAACTGTGACGATATGATTGTCGATTGCGGTAATAGTAATTATAAAGACGGTATAACGCGTAAACTTAAATACCAAAATAAATTTGAATTTGCCACTATGGGAATTTCTGGCGGTGCAGAAGGCGCTCGCCATGGTCCTGCAATGATGGCAAGTGGTTCTGAGGGTGGTTGGGAACGTATTGAGCCATGGTTTGAAAAAGTAGCTGCTAGCTATAATGGCGACTCGTGTTTTGCACGTGTTGGTCAATCAGCAAGTGGTCATTTTGTAAAAATGGTTCACAACGGTATTGAATACGCACTTATGCAACTTATTGCAGAAGTGTACCAATTACTTCGTTTAGGCACTAATCGTTCTCCAAAAGAAGTGGCTGAGATATTTAATGACTGGTCAGAAGGTCAATTAAATAGCTATTTACTGTCTATTTCTAGCCACATATTGTCACTTGAAAATCATAATAATGTACCGCTTGCGGACTTAATTGATAATAAAGTTGGCGCTAAAGGTACTGGTCTTTGGACTGCGCAAAATGCACTAGAACTTGGTATCGCAGTTCCTTCACTTGTTGCTGCTGTACAAGCTCGTCATTTAACTAATGCATGTAATACAACGGCTGCACAAGAGATGACGTATGCATCTAAATCAACTAACAATGTTGAAATTGATTTAGAAGAGCTAAAAGAAGCGTTCTTACTTGCAAGCTTACTAGCGTATCGCCAAGGTTTAGCGTTAATTAAAGGTGCATCACGTACTCATCAGTGGAAAGTTGATTTATCTAAAACGCTTCAAACGTGGCGTTCTGGTTGTATTATTCGTGCTGACTACCTTGATAGCGTTGCACAAGGTGTTGAATTTATTGATACCCTTGAGAAAGAGTCTAACTCTTTGCGCAAAATTACCGGACAAGCAATAATGACTGGTTTAGCATTCCCTGTATTGGGTGCTACACAAACGTATTTAGCAACATTAACCACACCGAGTAATGGGCATTTAGTTCAAGCCCAGCGTGATTACTTTGGTGAGCACGGCGTTAAAACCCATAGCGGTGAAACATGCCATTTAACTGACTTAGTAGATATCGACGCTAAAGTTAGGTAATAAACAGTTGTTTAAAACGATAAAGGCACGCTATTTAGCGTGCCTTTTGTATTTTAGGCGCGGTGAGATTTAACGGCTTAATTCACCACGTAAATTGTCTTGCATTAAATGACGAATCGTCTCTACTTCTAGCTTTTGGCTAAATAAATAATGTAATTTAGTTAAACACGCTTCAAGGGTCATATCGTATCCACTAATAACACCAATATTTAACAGTGCATTACCCGTTGCATAGCCGCCCATATTTACATGGCCTTTTAAGCACTGGGTTAAATTAACAATAACGACGCCACGTTTACTTGCTTCTTCAAGTATTGATAAAAAGTTAGGATCTTGCGGTGCATTACCTACACCAAAACTAAGCAACACCAAGGCTTTAATATTGCCATTAACTAAGCTTTTAACCACTTCTTGACTAATACCAGGGTATAAATAAAGCACACCAATGGGTTGAGGTGTAATAGGAGTAACTTGCAGCTCATTTTCAACATAAGGACTAAGTTGGCCTTTAATAAGTTGAATACTAATACCCGATAACGCTAAGGGATCAAGATTAGGCGACGCAAATGCATTAAATCCATCGGCGTGGGCTTTAGTTGCTCTGTTACCTCTAAACAGTTGGTTATTAAAAAATAGACTTACTTCTGCAATTGGATAATTTGCCGCTAAATACATTGCATTCAGAAGGTTTACTTGACCATCTGAGCGTAATTGAGAAAGCGGAATTTGTGAGCCAGTTACAATCACAGGTTTAGTTAGGTTTTCGAACATAAACGATAGTGCTGAGGCTGTATACGCCATTGTATCGGTGCCATGAAGCACAACAAAACCATCATAATCTTGGTATTTATCTTTAATGTCATCAGCAATAAGTTGCCAATGCTCAGGAGACATATCTGAAGAATCTATAAGAGGGCAGTATTCGTGAATATCAAACAAAGGCATTTCATCACGGTTAAACTCTGCGTTGTTCACTACGGTTTCTGTTAAAAAACCTTCAGCAGGAATATAACCTCGACTCGATTTTTTCATACCTATAGTACCGCCAGTATAAGCGATATAAATGCGTTTACGTTTCATAAAAAAAGCCCAGTAAAAAAACTGGGCTTAGTATAACGTTAAGTAACTTTAAATACAGCTGATTAGGTAAAGCTATGCACTTTTATTGTGCAACATTACACACTAAACAACGTGCATATACACCTTGTGGATCGTTGTAATCTTTAAGGTTTTCAACTTCAGTACTTAATTGGTTAATAACGCTTTGCAAGTTAGCTTGCGTTGCTAACACAGATGTTTTTTGTGTTTGTAAACCAAGCATCGATTTAATAGACGCGTTACCAAAAATATTTTGAATCATTTTTTCTTGCGAGCTTAAATCTTGTTTAATGGTTTTAACTTCATAGTGATTAAGTTTTGCAAGTGCTGCAGCTGCTTTTATAGCATCTTGTTTATCACCAAGTTTGTCTACTAAACCTAGTTCAAGTGCTTGAGATGCAATCCATACGCGGCCTTGGGCAATTTTATCAACTTGCTCAGGCGTCATATTACGGGCATCAGCGACAACGTTTAAAAAGCGACCGTATGCTTCTTCAACGCTCATCTGAATTACTTGACCCATTTTTTCGTTTAGGGGACGAGTGATAGAAAAACCAGCCATTTCGGTTGTTGCAACGCCATCTGAATAAACACCAATTTTAGATAAGGTTTTTTCAAATGTCATAAACGTACCAAACACACCAATCGACCCTGTAATAGTACTCGGTGCTGCCCAGATTTCGTTTGCAGCAGAGGCAATCCAATAACCACCTGATGCAGCTACAGAGCTCATAGAGGCAATAACAGGCTTACCAGCAGCTTTAAGCGCTAATACTTCTGCACGAATAACTTCAGAGGCAAACATACTACCGCCACCTGAATCAATGCGCAGTACAACCGCTTTAACTTTGTCATCAAGGCGTGCTTTACGAAGTAGGGCTGCTGTAGAGTCGCCACCAATTTCGCCAGCTTTACGCTCACCATCCACAATTGTACCTTTAGCAACTACAACGGCGACTTTTTCGGTAATAGGGTTATCAAATTCAATCGGTGGTTTAACCAAGCTTAAGTATTCACGAAATGAAACTTGCTTAAATGTTTTGCCATCTTCTTGTGCGCCAACTAAATCAATTAATTGTTTGCGAACTTGTTGATTTGTTTTTAAAGAATCAACCCACTGGTGGTCAAGTGCATATTTACCTGCATCGCCATCTGCAGCTTTCATTTTTTCAAGATATACGTCCATTGTCTCGTCGAAATTTGACTCATCAAATGGGCGAACCGCAGCAACATCTTGTTTGTATTCACTCCAAAGAGCGCCCAACCAAACACGGTTAGCTTCTTTGGCTGCTTCAGACATGTCGTTCCGAATGAAAGGTTCTACTGCTGACTTAAATGTACCAACACGGAAAATATGCTGCGTTACTTCAAGCTTTTCAAGTGCATCTTTAAAGTAAAGCGGATACATGCCGTAACCTTCAATACCTACGCTACCGTATGGGTGCATAGCTATTTCATCAGCATGTGATGCAATATAGTATTGTGCTTGGGTATAGTAATAACCCGATGCAATCACTTTTTTGCCAGCTTGTTTAAATGCATCAATAGCATTGGTAATTTGCTTAAGTTTGTTTAAATGTGCTTTAGGCATTTCTTGTAAATCAAGCAGCATCACCGTAATGCGATCGTCTTTAGTCGCTTCGTTTATTACTTCAACAATATCGTCGAGTAATATTTCGCTTGGCGCTTCAGAACCAGAAGTTGCATCACTAATTGCAGCTTCGACCGGATCTATGTATGTTTTTTCTTCAACAATAGGGCCATTTAGGTTAAGCCTAAGCACAGAGCCATTTTCAACTATTATTTTATCGTCGTCACTTGAGAGTGACACTAAGAAAACAATTACCAGTAATAAAAACAGAATGTTGAGTATTAAACGACGAGAAAAGTTAATTCCAGCCCAAATACCTTTAAATACCTTTGCTATCAAAATAGCTCCTTAATTTGGTACAGTTAATACATTAGTTCCATCTTAGCCTAGAATAAAAATAAATTTAACTGCTAAATCGTAACGAAGTGTTTATGAGGTGCTATTAATACATGTTTTTATGGCTTTTTTTAATTAAATGAAGGCACATATTGCTTATTACTTGCCATTAAAGCAGAATTAGCTAATGTATACAGGTTAGACCAGTTGACGGGGCACAAGATGTTAGAACAACAATTACAACTAAAACACACACAATTACGTAACCGCTTAGTGATGGGCTCAATGCATACAGGCCTTGAAGAGGGATGGCATAACCGCAAACGCTTACGTGCATTTTACGAAGCACGTGCAAAAGGCGGCACTGCAATGTTAATTACGGGCGGATACAGCCCAAATTTATGTGGCAAATTAACACCTATTTCATCTTCATTTAATAGTTATTACGATGTATTTAAGCACCGCGCTTACACAGATGCTGTGCATAAACACGGCGGAAAAATTTGTTTGCAATTATTACATGCTGGACGTTATGCGTACCATCCATTCAATCAGGCACCAAGTGCAATAAAAGCACCTATTAATCCTTATAAACCTAAAGCTATGACGCTTGGCTCGATTAAAAAAACAATTAAAGACTTTGCGCACTCTGCCTATATGGCTGAAAAAGCCGGCTACGATGGCGTTGAAGTTATGGGTTCTGAAGGGTATTTGATTAATGAGTTTATGGCGCCACACACCAATAAACGTGAAGATGAATTTGGTGGCAGCCTAGAAAATAGAATGCGACTTGCGCTTGAAATAGTTAAAGCTGTAAGAGCAAAAGTATCTGAGCAATTCTTAATTATTTTTAGATTGTCGGTCATTGATTTAATCCCAAACGGTTCAACACCAGAGGAAGTTGTCATACAAGCTACCGAGCTTGAAAAAGCGGGTGTTGATATATTTAACACAGGTATTGGTTGGCACGAAGCGCGTGTACCAACTATTGCGAGTATGGTGCCGCCAGGTGCATTTAAAGAAGCATCAAAACGTTTAAAAGACGTGGTGAGCGTGCCAGTGATTGCTGTTAACCGAATTAATACTCCAGAAATTGCTAACGATATTTTAAATGCAGGCGAGGCTGATTTAATTTCGATGGCAAGGCCGCTACTTGCCGATCCAGAGTTTTTTAATAAATACGCAAATAATCAATCTAAGCAAATTAATATTTGTATAGGGTGTAACCAAGGTTGTCTAGATCACGTATTTAAAAATAAACGTGCTACGTGTTTAGTTAATCCACAAGCTGCATTTGAGCTAGATTACCCGTTAGAGCAAGCAACCAAAGCTAAAAACGTATTAGTAGTCGGTGCAGGCCCCGCTGGTTTATCGGCAAGTTGTTACTTGGCTCAAAAAGGGCATAACGTCACGTTAATTGATCAAAAACCGCAAATGGGTGGCCAATTTAATTTAGCTATGCAAATACCAGGTAAAGAAGACTTTAACCATACTCTTACTTACTTCACTAATGAGCTTGAGCGATTAAAAGTAACTGTAGAGCTTGGTAAAGCTTATGACGATTCAATGCTTAAAAACTATGATGACATCGTATTTGCAACTGGCGTTAGGCCGCGTGAAGCCTCTATTAAGTGTAGCGATGATAAGCGTGTATTTGCTTATGACGAAGTTATACGCGGCGAAGTAGAGCTGGGTAAATCAATTGCTATTTTAGGTGCCGGTGGTATAGGTTTTGATATGGTTGCGTTTTTAAGCGAACATAAATCGCAAACTATTAGCGAGTTTAAAACGCAATGGGGGATTGAGTGTGAAGCCCAACCTCATAAAGACGAACGTCAATTGTATATGTTAAAACGCAGTACGGGTCGTTTTGGTAGCGAGCTTGGTAAAACAACGGGTTGGATACATCGCCAAGTTGCTAAGCAGCATGGCGTTAAGCAAATTGCTGATTGCCAATACCAAAGCTTTGATAAAAGCGGACTAACTATTAATGTTGCTGGTGAAACTCTAGTACTGCCAGTAGACACTGTTATTGCCTGTATTGGCCAGGTTTCTAATAACGAAGTGCTAGAAAATTACACAGATAACGCAAAGGTACATGTTATAGGCGGAGCTAAACTAGCTGCAGCTATTGATGCTAAACGCGCTATTTTTGAAGCACTTCAGGTCGCTAGAAGTATTTAACCTTTGTAAATAAATTGAAATAGTTTATCAATTCATGCGGTCTTTGCTGTTTATAGTCTATAACTTAATAAACAGTGAACACACAGGATACGCATGAATAAACTAACCAATCTTTATGATGCAATATTGGGTAAACTATCATTTTTAGATGGTTTACCTGCATTGCTATTTCGCTTGATTTTAGCCCCTGTTATGATCATTGCAGGTTATAACAAACTTGCTATAAGCGGTGAGACAGAAGGTTTCTTTGATAACTTTTTAGCATCTCCAGATGTAGTTCAATGGTTTGGTAATAATGAATGGGGTTTAGGATTACCGTTTCCTGACTTACTAGCTTTTTTAGCTGGCTGGAGTGAATTTTTAGGAGGTTGGTTTTTATTACTTGGCCTTTTAACTCGCTTGGTCAGTATCCCACTTATGTTCACAATGGTTGTCGCTGCAACCTCAGTGCATTGGCATAATGGTTGGTTTGCAATAGCACCAACTAATCCAGAAACAAGTGCTGCGCAAGTGCTCGATTGGTTATCAATTCCGGGCGCTAAAGAAAGCCTTGAAAACTCACTAGAAGTACAAGACCGAATAGGTAAAATTCGTGGCTTAGTTGAAGAACACGGGTTTCCTGATTATCTATACGAAAAGGGCAAGCCGTCTATTTTAAACAACGGTATAGAATTTTCGGCAATTTATTTTGCTATGCTTCTTAGCTTGTTTTTTATGGGCGGTGGGCGTTTTGTTAGTATAGATTACTGGTTAAGGCGAAATATTGTAAAAGAATAACGTATTTAATCTACTTTACTAACGGCCGCATAGCTTAACCCTTTGCGGCCGTTTTGCATTT
>NZ_WTKW01000124.1:0-11333 GCF_011378745.1 Pseudoalteromonas sp. Z1A6 | reverse complement strand
GTCCAAAATTTAAAGAATTAATTGAATCTTTAAACCCTAAAGAGCCGCTTAGAAGCGTTGATTTTTTAGTGGCTGTTAATCAAGCTATTTATGAATTAGTAGGTTATGGCATTCGTTTAGAACCCGGTGTGCAAACGGCAAACGAAACAATAAGTAAAAAAACAGGTTCGTGTCGTGATTCTGCTTGGTTGTTAGTACAATTGTTTCGTCATTTAGGGTTGGCATCTCGATTTGTATCGGGTTACCTAGTACAGCTAACCTCAGATCAAAAATCACTAGATGGCCCAAGCGGTCCAGAAGAAGACTTTACCGATTTGCATGCATGGACCGAGGTGTATATTCCGGGTGCAGGTTGGATAGGGCTTGATCCTACCTCGGGTTTATTTGCTGGTGAAGGTCATATTCCATTGGCGTGTACGCCAGAGCCAAGCTCGGCAGCGCCGGTAACCGGCGGTATAGACGACTGTAAATCGGAGTTTAGCTTTTATAATAAAGTAACGCGTGTACACGAAGACCCACGTGTTACTAAGCCTTATTCTGAGGCGCAGTGGGCGGCAATTAACCGCTTAGGTCAGCACGTTGACAATGTTTACAATGAAGAAAACATACATTTAACTATGGGTGGCGAGCCTACGTTTATTTCTATTGACGATATGGAACATCCTCAGTGGAATACTGATGCCGATGGTAAAGAAAAAAGAATATTAGCTCAAAATTTATTTGTAGAAATGAATAAAGTATACACAAAAGGTGGCTTTACTCATTACGGACAAGGTAAATGGTATCCGGGTGAGCCATTACCACGTTGGCAATATGCGTGCTATTGGCGCAAAGACGGCGAGCCTTTATGGCAAGATGCTGCACTATTAGCCGATCCTAATAAAGATTATAAATTTGATCATACCGATACTAAAAAGTTTGCTGATAAACTGTGTGACTCACTGGGTCTTGAAACCAAGGCGCTTACTACGGCTTATGAAGATATTTTATATCACATGTGGCAAGAAGCCTCATTACCTACCGAAATAAAGCCAGATCAACCAGAACTTCTCCATGCAATGAGCCGAAAAGGCTTTTTAGCTAAAATGGATAAAGGCATAGAAAAGCCTGTTGGCTATGTTCTACCTTTAAAATGGAACGATAGTAAAAACTGTTGGCAGTCGTGTACGTGGGAGTTTAAACGGGGTCATTGTTTTTTATTACCGGGTGAATCACCACTTGGTTATCGCCTACCTTTAGACAGCCTTGAGTGGAGCGGCAATATTATTGACCGCGACCCATTTGATATTCCAGAAAATTTTACCAAAGCTAAAAAGCTTAAAAAGGGCTTTATTGGTAAAGAAATGGTTAAAACTGCGCTTGTAATGGAAGTGAGAGAGGGGCGTTTATATATATTTATGCCACCAACAAGTCATTTTGAACATTACATGGGTTTAATAAGTAGTATAGAGAGTGTGGCTAAAGAACTTAAAATGCCGCTTGTTATTGAAGGCTATAGCCCACCTAAAGATAGCCGCGTAGAAAAATACGCTGTAACGCCAGATCCAGGTGTTATTGAAGTAAATATTCATCCTTCAACATCGTGGGATCAATTAGTCAGTCGAACTACAACGTTATACGGTTTAGCAAAAGAATGCCGATTAGGTACCGATAAGTTTATGGCAGATGGTCGCCATACTGGTACTGGTGGTGGTAACCACGTAACGCTTGGTGGCGAAACACCTGAGCAAAGCCCATTTTTACGCAGACCTGATATTTTAAGAAGTTTTATTACCTATTGGCAGCATCATCCTGGTTTGTCGTATTTATTTTCGGGGCTTTTTATTGGTCCTACAAGCCAAGCGCCGCGAGTGGATGAAGCCCGTGATGAAGTTTTATACGAGCTAGAAATTGCCTTTTCGCATATGCCCGAAGGTGAGGTGCCTGAACCTTGGTTAGTTGATAGGTTACTGCGTAATTTATTAGTGGATTTAACGGGTAATACACACAGAGCAGAGTTTTGTATTGATAAGCTCTATTCACCCGACTCAGCCACAGGTCGTTTAGGGATTGTAGAATTTAGAGGTTTTGAAATGCCTCCACATTCACAAATGAGTTTAGTGCAAATGCTACTGTTGCGTACTTTACTTGCTTGGTTTTGGAAAAAACCTTACCACAAGCCATTAATACGTTGGGGTACAGAGTTACACGACAAGTTTTTATTACCACAATATGTAGAAAACGATTTAGCTGAAGTAAGCCGCGATTTACAACAGGCAGGTTTTCAATTTCAGTTAAGTTGGTTAAATCCATTTTTTGAATTTAGATTTCCGGTATGTGGCACGCGAGAACTTGATAACGTAACACTTGAGCTTAGAACCGCAATCGAGCCTTGGCATGTACTAGGCGAAGAGGCAAGTGCGTCGGGTACGGCGCGCTATGTAGATTCGTCATTAGAAAGAGTACAAATAAAAGTACAAGGAACAATGAGCGATCGCTATGTTGTAACGTGTAATGGTCGAAGAGTGCCGCTTAAACCGGTTAAAGGTAAAGCAAAAGATGAAATGGTCGCGGGTATACGATACAGAGCTTGGCAACCACCTACAGCGCTTCACCCAACTATTGGCGTACATGCTCCATTAGTTTTTGATTTAATTGATACGTGGGAAGGTCGTTCAGTTGGAGGCTTTGTATATCATGTGAGCCATGCTGGAGGTCGTAATCCTGAAACACTACCGGTTAATGCATTTGAAGCCGAAGGGCGCAGAGTTGCAAGATTTTGGGAACATGGGCATACACCATCGTTACTTGCATCAGCAGAACCAAGCTGGAGCCCATCGGCGGTTACGCATAGTTTTCAATCGGCGCAAAGCGCAAGTGAATACGTGGTACCTGATGAAGAAAGTAGTAATCCTGATTATCCAAATACCTTGGATTTACGCAGGCAGCCTAACTTTAAATAATAATTGATAGTTGTGTCATTCCACTTTGAAATTATTTAAAGTGGAATGACTAAATATTTTTAAAGCATCATTATGAACACGGCTATTTACTATAAATTGGAGCGCTTTCAGCTTGTATATTAACAATAACGCGATGCCGGAATTGCCTGAGTGGTTGTCTTTATACCTTGATAAATCACATGGACATGATGAACTAGCAAACCACAGTGGTTTAAACCCAGACCATTGGGATACTTTATTTAAGCGTTTAGCTAGTCTAACAGCAGATGATGTTAGTAGCCGCGCTACAGAAATTAGCCAATTGCTACAAAATGGCAATATTAAAAATGAAAGCAATAAGCAGTGGCATTTTGACCCATTGCCATTTATGTTATCTAAAGCCGATTGGGCGTTGCTCGAAGAGGGAATAAAACAAAGAACCCTTTTATTAAATAAAATTCAGCAAGATATTTACGGTGACCAAACACTATTAGTTGATGGTCATATTCCTGCAAAGCAGCTTTTTCAAGACCCTAATTACTTACGCGAAGGTTTTAGTTTACCTAGTAATGAATTAACACTTTTTTTTACTGCATTAGATGTTTACCGCACGCCAACAGGCGAATTTAAAGTATTAAGCGATCATTGTCAGTGCCCGCTGGGCTTAGGGCTATTAATTAAAAGCCGTATTATTGCAAGGCGTGTAATGGCTGAAGAATTTGCCGAATGTAATGTTCAGCAAATTAAAGAATTTTTAAATTTATTCCAAGAGGGTATTAACGAATATACCCATTATATGGATGACCCACGAATTGTAATTCTTACCCAAGGAATTGATGACCCTAACTACAACGAGCATGCATTCCTATCTACCTACTTTGGCTATACATTAGTACAAAGCGCCGACTTAACCGTACGTGGTGGTGACGTTTGTTTAAAATCGTTACAAGGCTTGGGTAAAATTAATGTCATTTTACGCTGGGTTTCTGATCGTTGTATTGACTCTTTAGAGCAAACTGAATATTCACTTCATGGTATTCCGGGCTTATTACAATCGGTACGACAAGGGTCGGTTAAGGTTTTAAACCCGTTTGGTAGCGGTGTGCTCTCGTCACCTTCAATAAAGTGCAACTTAGAAAAGTTATCGCAGCAAATTTTAAAACAACCGCTGTTATTAGGTGAGCCAAATTATTTAAGTGTAAAAGAAGCGCAAGCCGTTGATTGGAATAACCTCGAACTACTATCTGCTATAGACCCTACACTCAAGTTAGATGGAGTGTTAGACGAGCAAGAAATAAAGCTACTTATCAGCAAAGAACCCGATAATTACTTTTTCCAAGAAAAACCTTCTTTTAGCAGTGCACCATTTTGGCATGATGGGCAATTAATCTCCAAGCCAGTGGTGTTTAGATGCTATGCATTAACCACAGAAAATGGCGTAGAAGTACTTCCTTCAGCACTGTGTTTTTCGAACGAAAAAAGTAACAACCCGAGAATATCTGGTTGGATCAAAGATACATGGATAAATACAGCCGATAGAGTTGATTTAGGCAAGCATAATCCACCGGTGCCAATTAGAAAAAGAATGGATGTAACGCTACTCGAAGGGGTTATTTCGAGCCGTACGGCTGAGCACCTTTTTTGGTTGGGTCGATACTTAGAACGCTGCGAAAACACCATACGTATTTTGCGTATTTTTATAGACAAGTACACCGAGTTTTCTGTTTACCCAGATTCAATACGAAAAAGTATAGTTGCACGGCTTTCTAATGCCATTAGGTCGCAATATATTGTTTATCCCTATATAGAACCTGATTTAAAACTAGATGGCATTGATGTAAATCTGTCTAAAGAAACTGCTTTTCAACTCCTTGCAGACGAGCAATACGCTGGCAGTATTATTAATACATTAAAGTACATTGCAAATGCGTCGGTGCAAATTCAAGAATTACTATCTCATGATAGTCGCCGAATAATTGATGATATTAATGAGCAAATTAAAGTATTTAAAAATGTAAATATTAATATTCCAACACGTGCAATGCAAAGCAGCCTAGATAGAGTTATAGGCTCAATTATGGCTTTTAATGGCTCGATTACAGATTGTATGCCAAATAGTAATGGCTGGTTTTTACTCGAAATGGGCAGAAGAGTAGAGCGTAGCTTACAAATAACATCATTAAGTGCGGCTTTATTAACCAAAGAGTTAGACGAGCCCGAAGAGCTTGGCTTACTTGAAGCAGTGCTAAGTTGCCAAGTTAGTTTAGTTACGCATAAGCGCCGATACAGAATGTATCAAACCATTGGTACAGGGCTTGAGTTATTACTTTTAGATGCTGAATACCCACGTTCTTTATTATTTCAGTTAGAGGAAATTAATAAGTTGTGTAAGCATTTACCCACAAAACGCAGACAAGGCGTAATTGCGGCACACGAAAAAGCAATTTTACTTTCTAAAACAAGTTGTTATGTAACTGAGAAAGATTACCTACAAAAAAGTGAAAATGGACAACGTAACCAGTTAATCGAATTTAACCATAATACGCGTATGAACTTAGATACATTTTGTGATGTATTATTACTACAGTATTTTTCTCATACCCAAACGGCAAATAAATTGAACTGGACTAATATTGAGCAAGCTCAATCGTGAAATATAAAATAAAGCACTCGACTACATACAACTATTCAGACTTTGTTAGTTTGTGTCAAAACCAAGCGCGATTAACGCCAAAAACGAATCGCGGGCAAATATGCCACAGTAGTCGTGTAGAAATTGAACCTACACCGACTTACTTACAATCATTTACTGATTATTTTAATAATCAGGTAACAGCGTTTGAAATAGCAATACAGCATAAAAAACTTAAAGTAACGATGATCAGCGAGGTAGAACTGTTAGTCGGCGCTAATAGTAATTTAGAGAGCGTTGATATTGCTTGGCGAAAAGTACGTGATTTATTGGTTAAACCAAATACAGCGGAATTATTAAAAACGTCTGAATTTGTACTACCTTCACAGCTTATTCCAATAGATAAAGGAATTAAGGAATACGCATTAATTTCGTTTGATGCACACAAAAATATAATTTCTGCATGCAAAGATTTAATGGCACGGATTTTTCATGAATTTCATTATGATCCTGGTTTTACAACAATTAGTACGCCTTTGAGCACTGTTTTTGCACAAAAAAGGGGCGTTTGCCAAGACTTTGCACACTTTGCGCTTGCATGCTTACGCAGCGTGGGGTTAGCAGGTCGATACGTAAGTGGGTACATAGAAACCATGCCGCCAGAAGGCGAAGAAAAGCTAGAAGGTGCAGATGCAACTCATGCATGGTTTGCGGTATTTGTGCCAAACTTTGGTTGGGTTGATTTTGATCCAACAAATAATGTTTTACCACGCGATCAGCATATTACTCTAGCCGTAGGGCGAGACTTTTCTGACGTAACTCCTTTAAAAGGAGTGGTATTTGGTGGCGGTAGTCAATTGCTTGATGTAGCGGTTGATATGATTCGAATGGAATAGCAGTTTAACTACGTCATATATGATGATGGATAAGGTGAAAGAGTGTATGAAAATTGATTGGAAAGCGTACCAAACAAAAGGTTTCTTTGATGAATTAATTGATGCACAAGGAAACGTTAGATCGCATGGAACACAATTAGCACAATTTTTTGCTAATTTATCGGGCGAAGAATTAGTAAAAGCCAGAGCGGTTGCTGATTTAGCTATTAAAGAAATGGGTATTACTTTCACGGTTTACAACGAAGGTAATATGATTGATAGAGCCTGGCCGTTTGATATTATCCCTCGAACTATTGGTAAAAAAGAATGGCAAAGCGTAGAGGTTGGTTTAAAGCAACGTGTTGAAGCGCTTAACCTTTTTATAGATGATTTATACCACGACCAAAAAATAATAAAAGATGGTGTTTTTCCAAAAGGATTACTAGAAAAATCAGTTAACTTTCGCCAGCAATGCGTGGGAATAAACCCGCCAAATAAAATATGGGCGCATATTTGTGGCTCAGATTTAGTACGCGATGGCAGCGGTACAATGTATGTGCTTGAGGATAACCTGCGTGTTCCTTCTGGTGTATCTTATATGCTTGAAAATCGCTCTGTAATGAAGCGTGTATTCCCTGAATTATTTGAGCAAGTGTCGATTTTACCTGTTGATGATTACCCTTCACAATTATTTGATATGCTAGCGGCAATGTCGCCTCGTCCACAAGATAAACCAGAAGTCGTGGTACTTACTCCTGGGGTGTTTAACTCCGCTTATTTTGAGCATTGTTACCTTGCCCAAGAAATGGGTTGCGAACTGGTAGAAGGGCGCGATTTAGTTGTTGAAAAAGATGACTGTGTATACATGAGAACAATCACAGGGCTACAACGAGTTGATGTTATTTATCGTCGTATAGATGATTTATTTTTAGACCCAGAAGCCTTTTTACCAGAATCCCAACTTGGCGTTCCTGGATTAATGCGTGCTTGGTCTAAAGGTAATGTGGCTTTAGTTAATGCACCAGGCGCAGGTGTTGCTGATGACAAAGTAGTTTACGCTTACGTACCTGAGATGATTAAGTACTACTTAGGCGAGGAAGCTAAACTTGCTAATGTCCCAACGTTCAAATGTTTAGACCCGAAAGAATGCGACCATGTGATTAAAAATATCGATAAGCTTGTTGTTAAACCAGCAAATGAATCTGGCGGATATGGATTATTAATTGGTCCTAAATCGACTAAAAAAGAACAAGAAGCGTGTATTGCTCAAATTAAAGCGGACCCACGAAACTGGGTAGCTCAACCAACATTAGATTTATCAACAGTACCAACATTTGATGGTAATAAACCAGATGGTCGACATACCGATTTAAGACCGTTTATTTTATCATCAGGTAAAGATACGCAAGTTACCACTGGTGGATTAACGCGTGTTGCTATGGTTAAAGGCTCTTTGGTGGTTAATTCATCACAAGGTGGTGGCAGTAAAGATACTTGGATTGTTGACGAAGAGGCTAAATAATATGTTATCAAGAGTAGGCGAAACTTTATATTGGGTATCTCGATACATTGAGCGTGCGGAAAATGTGGCTCGTTTAATCAACGTTAACAATTTACTGATGATGGACTTACCCAAAGGCGTATGTACCGGCTGGGAGCCATTAATTGATATTATTGGTGTGCGTAAAGCGTATTCAGAAAACCATACTGATTTTACTGAACAAAAAGCATTAAGGTATTTACTTGTTGGTAGTGATAATAGCTCGTCAATTTTAAACTCTATTACTTCGGCACGAGAAAGCGCGCGTACAATCCGCGATGTAATTCCTCGAGATGTATGGGAAGAAATTAACTCTCTTTATTATTATGTAAAAGATAATCAAAAAGAAGGGATAACAAAGCGCGGACGTTTTGATTATTTAAAAAAGATTATAGATTCAGCCCATCAAATATTTGGGGCGTTAGATGCCACAATTAATCATGATCAGGGCTATGTTTTTATCCGCTTTGGTTCGATTATAGAGCGCGCAGACATGACATCGCGAATTTTAGATATTCGCTCAGCTACGTTAATTACTAATGAAGAAGAAGTGAAGCCATTTGATAATATTCAGTGGATCAGCTTATTGCGCTCATTAAGTGCTTATCAAATGTATCGCCAAGAAATGGGCGTTAGAGTACAGCGTGCAGATGTAATAGAATTTGTGATGCACAGCAAAGTATTCCCACGATCTATTTTATTTTGTATGAATGAATTAAAAGCATTGGTTTTACCTTTGCCAAACTCAACAGAAATTATTAAATCAATTGATGATGCAATTGTTGAGTTAGAAAATAAAGACGTACGAGTACTTAAAAATGGTCTGTTGCATGACTTTATCGATGAAATACAAATAGACTTAGCTGGAATACATAACGGACTGGCCGAAACGTATTTTTTAAAACAAGCAGAATAATAAAAACTGTATATTGTGAAATGACTGCTTAGTCTTAAGCGGTCATTTTTTTGCTTAAATTTATTTATAATAATTTTAAAACCTGCATAATTAATCTTTACTTCCTCATCCGTTGGTATCGCAATGAAAATCATCTCGACTAATATCTCTAAAATTAAAACTCTTATTCATAATGATAAAGAGGTGAGAACAGGAATATTCAAAACCCCAACTAACGAACCTGTAGCGATTGAAAAGCTAAATATAATAGGTGACGAGCAAGCTGATTTAATTAACCACGGCGGGGTAGATAAAGCAGTATATGCTTTTTCGCACAATCATTATGAGTACTGGCAGAAGACTCTTGAAAACGAAAACTTAAGTAGCGGCATATTTGGTGAAAACTTCACTATTTCTGACCTCGATGAAACGAATATACATATAGGCGACCAAATTCGAATGGGTACTGCACTGCTTGAAGTAAGTCAGCCTCGTGTGCCGTGCTTTAAATTGACTATTGCACTTAATAATAAACAAAGCTTAAAACTGTTTACTCAGTATTATCACACCGGTGTTTACTTTAGAGTGCTAGAGCCAGGTATAGCTAAAACGGGGGATGCAGTCACTATTGAGCATAAAGCGACGCATAATATTTCAGTAAAAACGTTGTTCCAGGCGTTTTTTGATAAACAATACCCAGGTTATGAAAGCGTTTTACTCGCAGCACTTGAACTACCCGAGCTTGCGCTTGAGTGGCAAACTAAGATTAAAAAGAAGCTCGCAATATAACGCCGTGTGAGTGTTGTTAAACTTTAGCTTTCCAATCACCTTCTTTTAAAAAATGTTGCTGTAAAAGGGTTAGTAAACTTTCAGTAACTGGGCCTGCCGGTTTACTTCTTGATACCACGCAACCAATAGGCGTTAGCCAACCGCCTTGCTCATGTGTTACGGGTAGGGCAACAAGGCCACCTTGTTTAAGTTGTTGTTTTATTGCCAACTCAGGCACCAACGCCCAGCCCACATTTTGTGTTACCAAATCAATGAGTGTTTGATGAGTATTGGCGTACCAAACCTTAGCGCTTATAGCATAGCTAAACCATAACTCTGATTGATTAAGGCTACGGTGAGCACATTGCCTATGTGCTTTTAAGTCACTGCTATTTACTTTATTAAGTTTGGCAAGCGCATGTTGCGGTGACGCAATCGTCAAAAATCGAGCTTGGCCTAGCAAAAAAAAGTCCATATCTACCTTTAATTCACCATCACTATAAATGATGCCTATTTGTGCTTTACCTATTTTTACAAGTTCTTCTACATCAAACGTAGTAGCCGATATTAATTCAAAGTTTGTAATAGGATATTGCTGTGCAAGGGGGGCTATTATTTTTAAAATTCCGTGATTACTTATGCTTTCGTCAATCGCAATTACTACGTCTTGCTCGTTGTTTTTAGCAAGAGACTCAACCTTTTGATCGAAATAAATTTGTTGTTGCAGTATTGAATAAGCCACCGGTAGCAAGGTTTTTCCACTTTTGTTAAAGTGGGAGTGTTTTTATTGCGGTCAAACAATGTTTGATCTATTGCGATTTCAAGATTAGAAATAGCTTGGCTAATACCCGACTGCGCACGCTTTAACTTTCGCGCTGTTGCTGAAAAAGAGCCGGTTTCTACTACGCTTACAAATATTTTTAGTTGCTCTAAGCTGTACATTTTATTCTACTTTATCTAGAACTATATATTCATCTTATCACTATAGGTGATAGTTGCTAACTTTTGTAACTAAATAAATCTGTCATTATCACTACACTTAAATATTAATAGATAAAAGAGAACATTATGACAGAGAAAATGGGGGCAACAGAGCGAGTATTTCAGGCAGTTTTGTTTGAGATTTTAGCCGTGTCATTATCAATTTTAGGTTTAGCACTATTTACAGATCATGCAATAGGGGCTTTATCGGGCACTATGGTAATTGTTGCCACAATTGCTATGTGTTGGAACTTTATTTTCAACTGGTGTTTTGACAAAGTAGCTACTGGTGCAAAAGAGCAACGTTCTGTATTATTCCGTATTTTTCACGTGCTTTTATTTCAAGGCGGGTTACTTGTTTTTACTATTCCCGTGATGGCAATCATTTTAAAAGTAGGCTTATGGGAAGCATTAATAATGGATATTGGCGTAACTTTTTTTATAACCCTTTACGCTTTTACTTTTAACCTAGTGTACGACCACACACGAGCCTATATTTTTCATTCAAAAAATGCTGCATGTTAATACACTTTTTAAATATGGGATGACTTAACAAAGTTTTGTATTTAACTGCTGGTGTATTTGCCAATGCACCAGCACTTTTAGAGGCGTAATATTACCCAAGTTTGCTTTATAGTGGCAAAAAACTAATAAAGGATCTTTTTATTAAAAGTGAATAAAGCTAAATATCAATTGTTATACCAATCTGCTTATGTGTGGG
>NZ_WTKW01000123.1:0-11436 GCF_011378745.1 Pseudoalteromonas sp. Z1A6 | reverse complement strand
TTTCAATTAGCTATTATTATACCAATTTTTTTGTCTATATTTTTTTCAATCACACCAACATGTGAATTAATCGAAAGTAATGATTTTCAACTTTCCTTAAGCTCTTCATCGTTAAAGGAATTCGTGAGTTATTATTCGTTTTCGCTTAGTTTATTACCCTTGGCTGTTATTTTTAGTCTCATAATTATAAGAATTCATAATTCTAAGCAAATAATAAGCCAAACAACACTTAGAAATTATTACGAGCACTGCGAAATATTTGACAAGTATTGTAAGTATCTTGAGAAAAGTTTTGGATTTGAAATTCAACAAAGAGTTTTATACAAATCTCTATTTTCTAAAAGCGCTCAGAAGAGTTATAACACAGAAGTAACTCTCGAAATTGCTCGCTTCTATATAAAAACTACAAATGAGAAGTCAAAGTTTGTAGGTAGTGTCCCTAACTCGGACATTCATACTCCTAAAGTGACTATATATAGTTTAAAACAAGATTATTTGAGAGGTTTTAGATATTATGGAATTTCTTTCCCGACCAAAAATCCATTTTGTTTAAACAAGCTTTTTGAGCTTCATAAAAATCTCATATGTGAGCTGTATCAGTTTGAAGGTATCGATATTAGTTTGGGAGAGCTCAAACCTCTAATTGCAATGCTTTCTACAGCTGAAGAACTATCAAAAAACAGAATAAAAAAACGTTATCCAAAAGGGTTAACTACTTCAGATGACTATGGATCTCCAATATTTATTGATGGCTCCCCATTGAGTTAGATATTTTGATTTGAGGGAGCTATTATTTTTAAACAGTTTTAATTTTTTGGCAATACTTTAATCTAACTCAGCTCTTTTATCGCTCTACTTATCCCATCTAAACTAAGCGCATACATGCGATTGTTCATTAGCTTTTTTATAAAGCCAATTGATTGATAGTACAGCTAATGCTCAACGAGTTATGAATTTAGCCAATCTAGTTTAATTGTTACTCATTTGAGTAAACAACAATTTCATCAGAATTTGGTGATTTATAAAATCCAACATTTTTTGATTGCTTACCCATGAAATCAATAGCATATTTCATCTCTGCAATTGTTCTTACTGTAGAAAATTTATCTTTAAAACATGCTGAGAATTCGTATGTGAAAGATGTTGACTGATCATAACCTCCCAGCTCTAAAAGGTTATATTCAGTAAAAGGATCTGGCCCTAAAATTTGATGAGAGGTAATAAAAGGCACCCTAGAGTCTTGTGATTTCCAATCATTCAAGCATTTAGCTTCAACATTGCTTGCTAATAAATAAATGCTTTCATCCTTTTTAGAGTCACTTATAAAGATAGTAATAAAAACCATATTTATAATAAGTGATGCAAACAAAACTAATTTTAATATATTCCTATTATTCATTTTAACTCAGCTCTTTTATTGCTTTACTTATCCCATCTAAACTCAGCGCATACATGCGGTTGTTCATTAGCTCTTTTATAAAGCCAATTGATTGATAGTACGGCCAGTGTTCAACGGATTGTGGGTTGAGCCAAGCGACTTTATCAAAGTGGTTGGTGACTCGTGATAACCATACACTGCCGGGCTCTTCGTTGTAGTGCTCTACTGAGCCGCCAGGGTAGGCTATTTCGTACGGGCCCATAGTGGCATCGCCAACAAATATTACTTTATAGTCGCTGGTAAATTTGTTAATCAGCGTCATGGTGTCTATTACGTTTGAATGGCGGCGCGCGTTGTCTTGCCAAATGTTCTCGTATAAACAGTTATGAAAGTAGTAAAACTCTAGGTGTTTAAACTCGCTGTGGGCGGCGCTAAATAATTCTTCGCAGGTATGAATGTAGTCATCCATTGAGCCGCCAATATCAAACAGCATCAATACTTTTACGGCATTGTGGCGCTCAGGTGCCATTTTTACATCAAGCATGCCGCCTTGTTTTGCAGTAGCGCGAATAGTCTCGTTTAAATCAAGCGTGTCGCTTGCGCCAGTGCGGGCAAACTTTCGTAACTTTTTAAGGGCGAGTTTAACTGTGCGCGAACTAATTTCTCTGTCGGTGTCGAGGTTTTTGTATTCTCGTTTATCCCACACTTTTACCGCTTGGCGGTTACGGTTGCCGTCTTGCCCTATACGCACACCTTCTGGGTTATAGCCGTATGCACCAAAAGGTGATGTGCCGCCAGTGCCCACCCATTTATTGCCGCCAGCGTGGCGTTTTTGTTGCTCTTCTAAACGCTCTTTTAGGGTTTTCATAAGCTCGTCGAGTCCGCCCATAGCTTTAAGTTGGGCTTTTTCTTCATCGCTTAGGTTTTTTTCGAATTCTTTACGTAGCCAGTCTTCAGGTAAGTTGTGCTGTTGCTTTAAGCTCTCGAGTAAATCGAGGTCAGCAATACCACTAAAATAGTCGCTAAAGGCTTTGTCAAATCGGTCAAAGTGGGTTTCGTCTTTTACCATTATGGTGCGTGCTAAATGGTAAAAGGCGTCTACGTCGGCAAATATAACGCCTTTTTTTAAGGCATTTATTAAATCGAGTAGCTCGCGCAGGCTTACAGGTAAGCGGTATTCACGCAGTTTGAAGAAAAACGCAATCAACATCTTAACGGCGGCTCATAAAGGCTAATTTTTCGATTAGGCTTATGTCCTGCTCGTTTTTAAGCAGTGCGCCAAACATGGGCATTAATCCGCCTTTTTTAGCTTTGTCGTGCAGTGTTTTAGCGTCTATGTCTTCTGCCATAAGCAGTTTAAGCCAGTCGAGTAATTCGCTAGTGGATGGCTTCTTTTTAAGGCCGTTTGCATCGCGTAGGTTAAAAAACACTTCGAGTGCTTGGCGTACTAAATCTTGTTTAACGTTAGGGTAGTGCACGTCAATAATCTGCTGCATTTCATCGCTGCTAGGAAAATCAATATAGTGAAAAAAGCAGCGGCGTAAAAATGCATCCGGCAATTCTTTTTCATTATTAGAGGTAATGATCACAATAGGGCGCTCTTTGGCTACAATGCGCTCATTAGTTTCGTAAACATGAAACTCCATTTTATCAAGCTCAAGTAATAAGTCGTTTGGAAACTCTATGTCGGCTTTATCTATTTCATCAATTAATAGTACTGGGCGTTTACCGTGTAATTCTGCATGAGTAAATGCTTGCCAAAGCTTACCTTTAACAATGTAATTACCAATATTGTGTACACGCTCGTCACCTAATTGACTGTCGCGCAGGCGCGAAACCGCATCGTACTCGTACAAGCCTTGCTGCGCTTTAGTAGTCGATTTTATATGCCACTGAATAAGTACTGTATCTAAGCTTTTAGCTAACTCCTCAGCCAGCATAGTTTTACCTGTGCCGGGTTCGCCTTTAATTAAAAGTGGTTTTTCGAGCATAATGGCCGCATTTACTGCCTGTTTTAGCGAGCTGCTTGCGATGTAATTGTCAGTAGAATTAAATTGCACGGTGTACCCTTGTCTGGTCTGAGGAGTAAGTTATTTTGTTATAATGCCATAGTTAAACGGCAGGTCCAAGGTAGGCAAAACGCGGTATGACCTCTCCATCTTTTTCAATGGTTTCTAAAAACATACTAAGTGGACGTGCCCAGATTCCAAATTCACCATAGAGTGCTTGGTAAATCACAAGTTGTTCCTCGGTTTCGCTATGGGTGGCAACGTGAATAACTTTGTATTGCGGCCCTTTGTAGTGTTGGTACATACCTGGTTTGAGGGAAAGTGGTTTTATTGCTGTAGTCATGTTTTGATCTCTTGTATAATTTGGCTTTGCACTTTTAATGTTAACTAATTTGCCAACACTATGAACTATATTTCTTTAGATGATTACAAAAAGGCGTGGGTTTTTCGCCACAAAGATTTACCTGTATCTGATGAAGACGCAGCAAAAATAAAGCCTATGGGCGATGAGCGTGCAGCCGTACTTTGGACAACCATGGTGAGCCGTGAGTTTGATCACCCAGATTTTTTTGAAGACACCGATTGGTGTGGACAAGAAAAAAGCTTTAGCCAAGAAGTAGATTGGCAAGATGCGTGGGAAAATGGCGATGCGCAACCACCAGAAGCAATCTTAACTTTTTTAGATTGGGAAGCTAATACCACGGTTTATTTTTGTATGGCGCGCGATAATATTATCGAAACGACGTTTGATGTATTTAAACGCAATTGGCAAAACTTTATGTTTTTAGCCGATGGCAGTTTGCTGATTGGTAAAAAGCGTAATACGGTTGTGCAATTTTTAGAATCAGGTAAAGCAAAATTAGGTGAAAAGCCAAGCGCTTAAATAGTGCGCTGCGCTTAAAAAACATTCAATACTGTGTTATAAAACATTTACCTGAATATTTTTGAGTACAGCTATTGGTCGCTAAAAATCAGTCACTTGGTGCTCAGCAGCAAGTTGAAATTTGGCAAACTGATGCACAAAAAGTGTTGTATGCACAATTGTGTAATGCGTTTTATCAGCGTGAGGTTCAGCGATTAGTTGCAGAGCCTAATGCCGAGAAATTGCGCCGCCAGTTAAAAAGCCTACCTTATTATATTGAGCGAGCGGCAACGTTAGTTGCCAATGGTGACACGCCTTTTACGCTTGATGCACAAAACGGGACGTGGCTTGAAAAGCAAAAACCGACTCCACCCGATGTGAATGTTCACGCTAATGAACTTTTTTATCAAACGTACGCCAAAGTGGGGCTTATAGTGCCCGTTATATTACATGGTTACGATCAGGTGCGCCTTAGAATAGACAGCATTGATCAGTTAGGCGAAAATAAGCTGCATTGCAACGAGCTTGGTTGGTTTGATTTTTTAGGAAATGGGTTAGAGCAGCAAAATGCTCAGTTAATAAAGCCAAGTAAAGTGAGTTTAACCGCTGCATGTTGCGGGCATAAGTGGCAATTTTCGAAGCGTTGTATGCCACGGGTTTTATCACTACGTGAAATGCTTTTAGCGGGTAGTATTAATTGGCGCAATTTAAAGCGCCCCTTAGCGTATGAAAGTTAAGGTATTTGGAATTTAAAATAAGGAGTGTTAAATGCGTATTTTTCAAGTTGGCTTACTGTGCTTAGCACTGTTTGTACAATACAGATTATGGTTTGGTCATAATGGCTTACAAGACTACACACGGCTAAAAGGTGCTGTAGCGTCGCATCAAGAAACCAACGAAAAGCTCATTAAACGAAATAAAGTGCTTAAAGCAGATATTGAAGATTTAAAGCTTGGCCAAGAAGGCATTGAAGAGCGTGCACGCAACGAATTGGGAATGATTAAACCGGACGAAACATTTATTCGTGTTTTACCGGGCAAACAATATGACAAATAAACAGACTATTGCTGCAATTGTTCCTGCAGCGGGTGTTGGCAGTAGAATGCAGCACAATGCGCCTAAGCAATACATACAATTAGCCGGTAAAACCATTTTAGAACACACCTTAGCTAAACTTTCTCAATTATCTCAATTACGCACTATTGTTGTTGCCCTTAGCGACAGCGACCCCTATTTTGACGAACTCCCAACACTTGATAAGCGCATTGTTCGCGCCAGTGGCGGTAAAGAGCGTGCAGATTCAGTACTCAATAGCTTACTTTTTTTAGCGCCCAATCCTCCAGCATGGGTGCTTGTACATGATGCTGCGCGTCCGCTAGTTAATATCAGTGATATAGAACGTTTAATTGATGAATGTATACGCGCTGATGAAGGCGGTATTTTAGCTAGCAAAGTAAAAGACACCATAAAACGCGGCCACACTCATGCCCTACAAACTGTGCCACGAGACGATTTATGGCAAGCACTTACCCCGCAGTTTTTTAAATATGACGAGCTTAAAAATGCACTTCAAGGCGCATTAGCAAGTGGGGCAACTATTACAGACGAAGCAAGTGCAATTGAATGGGCGAGTAAGCCAGTAAAGCTTGTAGCAGGTCGCAGCGATAATATTAAAATAACCACGCCAGAGGATTTAGACTTGGCTGGGTTTTTATTACATAAACAACAAAACGAGAGTGCATTATGATACGAATTGGCCATGGTTTTGACGTACATAAATTTGGCGGCGAAGGCCCGTTAACTATTTGTGGTGAAAAAATTGATTATCCACAAGGCTTTTTAGCGCACTCAGATGGCGATGTCGCTATTCATGCATTATGTGATGCTATTTTAGGCTCGCTTGCAATGGGTGATATTGGTAAGCACTTTCCGGATACGGCTAGTGAGTATGAAAATATCGACAGCCGTATTTTACTTCGCCATGTGGTGAGCTTAGCTAAAGAGCAAGGTTATGTAATTGGCAATGGCGATGTGACTATTGTTGCACAGGCGCCAAAAATGCTGCCACACATTCAAGCTATGCGTGCTAATTTAGCCAGCGATTTAAATTGTAACCTTAGCCAAATTAACGTTAAAGCCACTACTACTGAAAAGCTAGGCTTTGAAGGGCGCAGGGAAGGTATTTCGAGCCATGCAGTGGTTATTATGAGTAAAGAGTCTATGAGTACAAAAAACGCATGAGCGATTTAAATTATTTATACGGTGCTCCGCTTTCTAAAGCTGATTTTAAAACCACCGCTGAAGACTTTATGGTTGATGAAGACCTAGGTATAGAATTTACAGGCAGTGGCGAACACGTGTGTTTGCAGGTGGTTAAAAAAGGCGAAAATACGCAATATGTTGCCAAGCTAATTGCGCAGCGTGCGGGTGTTTCACCGCGAGACGTAAGTTACGCCGGCATGAAAGATCGCCACGGTGTGTGCTCACAGTGGTTTAGTGTAAAAGTACCGATTAAAAAGCCTATCGATTTTAGCGATTTAAATAGCGAGAGTATTTTTATTGTGTCGCAACAGCGCCACGACCGTAAATTACGCACGGGCTGCCACAAAGGTAATAAATTTACTATTACGCTGCGTAATGTAACCAAGCCCCTTGATATTTTATGCCGCATTAACGCAGTACGCGCAGGTGTGCCTAATTACTTTGGCGAACAACGATTTGGGCATGGCGGTCATAACTTAGTTATGGCTGAAAAAATGTTTGCCGGTGAGCGCATTCGCGATAAAAAACTGCGCGGTATTATTATTTCAGCAGCGCGCTCTCATGTGTTTAATCAAATAGTAAATTTACGTGTTAAAGAGCATGGTTTAGCTAAAACAATGCACCGTGAAGTATTTATGCTCAGCGGCAGTAATGCATTTTTTGAAGATGCAATTAACGACGAAAACATAGAGCGATTAGCCACTGGCGATATTATGATGTCGGCACCTATGGTAGGTAAAAGTGAAAAAGGCTTAACCGAGCAAGAGAAAGTATGGCTCGAACCATATCAAGCATGGTGTGATGGTTTAGGTGAGCTAGGTCTTAAAAATGAGCGCAGAATGCTGCGTTTAATTCCGCAAAACTTAACGGTTGAGACCATAGATGAAACCAGTTTAAAACTGAGTTTTGGTTTGCCTAAAGGGTGTTTTGCAACCGCATTATTACGCGAGCTGGTGGATTACACAGATGCAAGCCCACGAGAGCGCAAAGAGAAGGATAATGACATAAATGAAGATACTGTTAAGTAACGATGATGGCGTAAATGCTAAAGGCATTGCGGTTTTATATCAGGCGCTTATACAAATTGCAGACGTAACCCTTGTTGCACCTGATCGCAACTGTAGTGGCGCAAGTAATTCTTTAACATTAATGAACCCACTACGAGCGACTACACTCGAAAATGGTTTTATGTCGGTAAATGGCACACCTACTGATTGTGTGCATTTAGGTGTCAATCAGTTAGCTAATGAAAAACCAGACCTTGTTGTTGCTGGCATTAACCATGGTGCCAATTTAGGCGACGATACGCTTTACTCTGGCACCGTTGCAGCTGCAACTGAAGGTCGCCATTTAGGCTTACCTGCAATTGCGGTATCGCTTTGCTCACATAAGGGCGAGCATTTTGAAACAGCCGCTGCTGTTACCGTAAATATTATTAAAGGTTTGGCTTCGCATCCGCTTCCAAAAGATCAAATAATAAATATAAATGTGCCAGATATTCCATTAAGTGAATTAAAAGGGGTGCAAGTAACTCGCCTAGGCGCTCGCCACAAAGCCGAAACCATGACCAAACAAACCGATCCTTGGGGTCGTGATATTTATTGGTATGGATCGCTAGGGACTGAAAGCGATGCAGGAGAGGGGACCGATTTTCACGCTATTAACAATGGCTATGCATCGGTGACGCCATTGAGTGTTGATATGACAGCAAAAGATAGCTTAAAAGCCGTAGGAGACTGGTTAGCCGATTTGGAGATTAATCGTGCTCGCTAATTATACACGCAGTGCAAAAGCGTTATCTGACTTACTAAAGCGTGAAGGCGTTGAAGATACACAAGTACTCAGTGCTATAGCTGACATTCCTCGCCATATTTTTATAGATGATGTGCTAAAACATAAAGCCTATGAAAATACAGCGTTACCTATTGGGCAAGGGCAAACTATTTCTCAGCCTTATATAGTAGCGCGCATGACAGAGTTGCTCCGCTTAGCTGGTGTACGCGATAAAGTATTAGAAATTGGCACTGGCTCTGGCTATCAAACTGCAATATTAGCTAAAACGTTTACTAAGGTTTACTCGGTAGAGCGTATTAAAACACTTCAGTGGCAGGCAAAACGCAGGTTGCAGCAACTCGATTTATATAATGTAACCATGAAGCATGGCGATGGTTGGCAAGGCTGGCAATCACAAGCACCGTTTGATGGTATTATAGTGACTGCTGCGGCCTCTAAAGTACCGCAAGACTTACTTGATCAGTTAGCCGATGGCGGCGTGTTATTAGCCCCAATTGGTGAGAGTGATCAAAAATTAATAATGGTTATCCGCAAAGGCGATAATTATAAAGAGCATGTTATTGCTCCCGTTAGATTTGTGCCGCTAGTACCTGGCGATATTGAATAGGAATTCATTTTGAAGTTGTTTACCAAGTTATACGATATGGCCCTAGTGTGGGCAAAACACCGTCATGCGGAACGTTATTTAGCTGCAATGAGCTTTGCAGAGTCAGTTTTTTTTCCAATACCACCCGATGTAATGCTTGCACCTATGTCGCTTGCGCAACCTAAAAAAGCATGGCGCTTTGCAAGCTTTGCCACAATAGCGTCGGTTTTTGGTGGCATAATTGGCTACTTACTCGGTTTTTGGTTATTCGAACCTGTTGTTGAGCCATTAATTGCACAAATGCACTGGCAAGAAAAGTTTGATATCGCGTTAAATTGGTTTAAAGATTACGGTGTTTGGGTTGTGTTTTTAGCTGGTTTTTCGCCGATACCATATAAAGTATTTACAATTGGCGCAGGTGTTTTGCAAATGGCATTTTTGCCATTTTTACTCGCATCAGCTATTGGGCGCGGTGCACGTTTCTTTTTAGTTTCAGCTTTAATGAAGTGGGGCGGGGCTAAAATGGAAGCAAAATTACGTCAGTATATTGAAATACTTGGTTGGGGATTAGTGGTATTAATTGTACTAGCGTACTTTTTATTGCGTTAAGCGTTAAAAATATCAATTGTCTAATTTGGGAGAAAAATACAATGAATAAACAGTTTTTACTGTATGTGACTATATTTATTAGTATTTTTCTCTTTGGTTGTTCTTCTCGCCATATTCCAGCACCTGTTAGCAGCCTAAATAATAATGTTAATGATTTAGGTCATACTATTAACATTAATGGAAGTAGTTATAAAGTGCAAAGAGGAGATACGCTTTATTCTATCGCTTTTAGTGCCGGGCAGGATTTTAGGTTACTAGCAAAAAACAACTCAATTCCATCACCTTACACCATTTTTCCTGGGCAAAATATCTCCTTAATCCCTAAGCCTGAAAAAATTAAAAGGGATGAAAAATATACGAACTTGAGTAAAAAGTCTATAAAAAACACACAAAAAAATAACATAATATTAAAGAAAGAGCTTGATCCCCCAAAACAACGAGAGTATGTTCAGAAACAAGCCAGTAACAAAGTTAGTAATACTAAACGTTTGTCGAGCAGTAAAGTTAAATGGTCTTGGCCTGCAAAGGGCAAAATTACCAAACGCTTTTCTAATAAGGAAAACGGTTATAAAGGTTTACAGATTACTAATCGCAAAGGGGCTTCAGTCTTAGCTGCGGCACAAGGAACAGTGGTATACGCGGGTAACGCTCTTCGAGGATACGGTAGTTTAATCATATTGAAACATAATGATGATTACCTAAGTGCTTATGCACATAACTCGAAATTACTTGTTAAAGAAAAGCAGAAGGTTAAGGCAGGACAAAAAATAGCAGAAATTGGTAATTCAGAGTCTCCGGTCACCGCGCTTCGTTTTGAAATTCGCTACCGAGGGCAAGCTGTCAATCCTGCTAAATACCTACCCTAATTTTTAGGTATTGATAATTGCTCGGGAGAAGGCTTATGGCTAGCGCAGCAAAACTTGACACACACACTACGACTGACGAAAAATTCGATGACATCGCTGCTGATGAAAGCACAACTCTACTAGATAAAGTAGAAGATGATGAAATTTTTGCTAAAGAAGAAGTCACTAAAAATCTTGATGCAACCCAACTTTATTTAGGCGAAATTGGTTTTTCTCCTTTGCTTAGTGCAGAAGAAGAAGTGTTTTTTTCTCGTAAATCACTTAGAGGTTGTGAAGCCTCACGCAAACGTATGATTGAAAGTAACCTACGTTTAGTTGTTAAAATAGCACGCCGTTACAACAACCGCGGCCTGGCTTTACTCGATTTAATTGAAGAAGGGAACTTAGGTTTAATCCGCGCAGTTGAAAAATTTGACCCTGAGCGTGGCTTTAGATTTTCAACTTACGCTACATGGTGGATACGTCAAACAATTGAACGTGCCATTATGAATCAAACTCGCACCATTCGCTTACCTATTCATGTAGTTAAAGAACTTAATGTTTATTTACGTACAGCTCGAGAATTAACTCAAAAACTTGACCATGAGCCAACAGCTGACGAAATTGCAGCTTGCCTAGATAGACCCGTTGAAGACGTAACTAAAATGCTACGTTTAAACGAAAGAATTGCATCAGTAGACATGCCGATTGGTGGTGAAAACGACAGTGTTTTACTTGATATCATTCCTGATGAAAAAAGTGCTGGCCCTGAAGGCGAAGTACAAAACAATGATATTAATAAGCACATTGTAGATTGGTTAGGTGAATTGAACCCTAAACAACGCGAAGTGTTAGCACGTCGATTTGGATTGCTTGGCTACGAGCCATCTACACTTGAAGATGTAGGCCGCGAAATAGGCTTAACACGTGAACGTGTAAGACAAATTCAGGTAGAAGCATTACGTCGCTTAAAAGACATTTTGCAACAAGAAGGTTTAAGTACAGATAGCTTGTTTAATCAGTTTTCGTAACTGGTTAAATAGTTTAAAAGACTATGTGTGTTAAAAAGCCGAAGAATTTATTCTTCGGCT
>NZ_WTKW01000122.1:0-11462 GCF_011378745.1 Pseudoalteromonas sp. Z1A6 | reverse complement strand
CAGAAAAAAAACTCATTTCTTACTGCTTTCTAACAGCTATAAATATTCCGCAAGACTTCTCAATTGAACAAGATAAATTAGGTTGTATAGAAGGGTATGAATTTACTTTTGTAGATCCATATCCTGAAAAATTCGGGCGGACAAGTAGTCTTGAAGCCGCTACATATAGAAAAGTGATTATAAAGTTAGATGCATACTCACCAGATATAGCATTAAATAAAGCGTATAAGTTCTTATTAACTAAGTTAGCTATATGGAGTTTATTGTATACAAAGTGTATTTTTAGTTTTGAAAATAATAAATCACTTAATGTTTTTGGACTTGGGGGAATGCATACTTTACATTCTGCAAGTGATGGCAAGATGCTTAGAAAGTATGTTGAACTAAACTATATATCTCGCCCTAAATGGTCAATTCAATTCGAGGGTGTTTCAGATAGCATTTTATCAAAAAGTTATCATATAGAGCAAAATTTACACAAACTGAAATATTCTAAAAAAGTGATTGATACTTTATGTAGTTATATTATCGCAGCTAATGAATTTAATCATATGAATTTATTACGCGAGCTTTGGACTGCCATTGAAGTGTTAAATAAAAAAGAGAAACCAAGAACTATACCAAAAAAAGATATAGGAACTAGAGAAAATGGTGAGGAAGCGAATTCGGCAAAAAGTGCCATTTCAAGGTGTTGTAAAAGTATAGGCCGAGATGAAAAGTTGCTATTGAACTCAGCCCGAATTATCAGGAATATTTCAACACACAACACTTATAAAAGTGATTATGCTAAATACATATGCCAAGAGCTTTGTAGCGTATTTTTAGATGTATTAATTTATCACAGTGATGTAGATCGAGATACTAACTTTGATGATGCTCTACCTAAAGTTGAGCAAGTATTTAAAGGTAAAAAGAACCAGGTTGTAGTAATAAGTTTATAACCACTACAACCCTTTCTTCACCACATATCTATACGGTGCTTCTTCTGCATCTTTAGCCACCAGCGTGTGATCCATGAACGTACAAAAACTCGGAATGTCGCGAGTTGTTGACGGGTCATCAGCGGTTATTAATAACGTTTCACCATCACTCATTTTACGAATGGCAGCGCGCACCATCATTACTGGCTCTGGGCAGCGTAGGCCTATGGCATCTAATTGGTGATCGGGGTTATCAAAGCTCATAATAAATTGGCCTGTTTAATTAAAGTGATTACTGCGTCAGTGAGTGCGTATAGCAATTAATAAGTTTGGAAGTTTAACGCAATTTTAAGTGTAATTTAACTATTTTACTTAGATCTAGATCAGCATTTTATTTAACGCTTTTAGTAGCTTCAAAATGCTTTATTAAATAATACGCCCGATCACATAATTACGCTGTTACATGCTTGTTTGATAAAGGGTCGTTTTCACTTAATTAAAGCTAATAAAAAAGGCGAACTGAATAAAATCAGTCCGCCTTTTTAATCACCAAGATGGTTTTACATGTTTAAAACTAATTAGTCTTGAACACGTTCAAATACAGTGGCAATGCCTTGGCCTAAACCAATACACATAGTTGCTAAACCGTATCGTACATTTTTGTCTTCCATTAAGTGAATAAGCGATGTGCTAATACGCGAACCCGAACAACCCAGAGGGTGACCAAGTGCGATTGCGCCGCCATTTAAATTCACTTTTTCGTCAACAACATCCATTAACCCTAAATCTTTCATTACAGGTAATGATTGTGCTGCAAAGGCTTCGTTAAGTTCTACTACGCCTAGGTCATCAATTGTAATACCGGCTTGAGCAAGTGCTTTTTTACTTGCTGGTACTGGGCCGTAACCCATAATTGATGGATCGCAACCAGCGACTGCCATTGCTTTAATACGCGCACGAATTGGTAAGCCAAGTTCTTTAGCTTTTTCTTCGCTCATTACTAACATTGCAGATGCGCCGTCAGAAAGTGCAGAAGACGTACCGGCTGTTACCGTACCCGATGCAGGATTAAATACAGGGCGAAGTTTTGATAGGCCTTCTACTGTTGTTTCTGGGCGAATTACTTCGTCGTCTTCAACTAATATAAGCGAACCATCTGCTGCGTGACCTTCCATTGCTAAAATTTCGCGACGAAAACGGCCTTCAACAGTTGCCGCTTGTGCACGTTGATGTGAACGGTAAGCAAATTCATCTTGTTGCTCACGGCTAATGCCATGAAGCGTTGCAAGGTATTCTGCTGTTAAACCCATTGAGCCCGATGCTTGTGCAATCGTTGTTGCTAAGCCTGGGTGAAAGTCGTTGCCGTGAGTCATAGGTACGTGACCCATGTGCTCAACACCACCAATTAGGTAAGTGTCGCCAGCGCCGGTCATTATTGCGCGTGCAGCGTCATGCAATGCTTGCATTGACGAGCCACATAAACGGTTAACCGTTACAGCAGGTACGCTGTGTGGGATACCGGCAAGTAATGCTGCGTTACGTGCTACGTTAAAGCCTTGCTCTAATGTTTGTTGTACACAACCCCAATAAATATCGTCAATTGATGCTGGATCAACTGCTGGGTTGCGATCAAGTAAGCCTTTCATTAAATGTGCGCTTAAGTCTTCAGCACGTTTATGTTTGAATACGCCACTTTTAGAGCGACCCATTGGTGTGCGGATACAATCTACAATTACTGGATTATTCATGATATTAACCTTCCACCTTATAGAAAACACGACCTTCTTCGGCCCACTTGCGAGTTTGCTCAGATACTTGGTAAATCGCACCTAGGTGAGCGTATTTGTCTGCTGCTGCAACAAAGTTAGCTAAACCAGTTTGATCTAAGTAACGGAACGCGCCGCCTCTAAATGGAGGGAAACCAACACCATAAACTAATGCCATATCTGCTTCTTGCGGAGAGGCAACAATGCCTTCTTGCAAACACAGTAGCACTTCGTTAATCATTGGAATCATACAACGGTCGATGATTTCTTGTTTATCAAATTCTTTTGGTGCGTCTGTAATTGGGCTTAATAGCTCAACTGCTGTCTCGTCATGAGACTTTTTAAGACGACCGCGACGATCTGTTTCGTATTTGTAAAAACCGGCTTTGTTCTTTTGACCAAAACGTTTTTCGTTGGCAAAAATAGTCACAGGGTCTTTATCAGCACGAGCCATACGCTCAGGGAAACCGTCAGCCATTACGCCAGTACAATGGAACGCTGTATCAATACCTACAACATCAAGTAAGTAAGCCGGACCCATAGGCCAGCCAAATACGTTTTCCATTACTTTATCTACTTTTGCAAAGTTAGCGCCTTCAACCACTAATTTGCTAAAACCTGCAAAGTAAGGGAATAAAACACGGTTTACAAAAAAGCCTGGGCAATCGTTAACAACAATTGGTGATTTACCTAATTTAAGCGCGTAATCAACTACTGCATTAATTGTTTTATCTGAGGTCTTAGCACCACGAATAATTTCTACTAATGGCATTTTTGGCACTGGATTGAAAAAGTGCATACCACAGAAGTTTTCTGGCTTATCTAGCGCTTGTGCTAGTAAATCAATACAAATAGTCGATGTGTTTGAAGTAAGTACAGTGCCTTCTGGCATGTTCTTTTCAAGATCAGCGAGTACTGCTTGCTTAACTTTAGGGTTTTCTACAACGGCTTCAACAATAATGTTGGCGCTTTGTAGGTCTGAATCGTTAAGTGTTGGTTTGATTTTGCTAAGAGTTGCCAACATTTTTTCCATTGGCATGTGGCCACGCTTAACTTTTGCACCTAATAACTTAGACGCTTCACCCATACCTAAATCAAGCGCATCTTGTTGGATGTCTTTCATTATAATAGGTGTGCCTTTATAAGCAGACTGGTATGCAATACCGCCGCCCATAATACCTGCACCTAATACAGCTGCTTGTTTAATTTCTACATCGCTGTGCTTAGCAAATTTACGTGCTTTACCTTTAATGTATTGGTCAGCTAGGAATATACCTGTTTGAGCTGCTGCTTCTGGTGTACGTGCTAATTTAGCAAAGTTGGCATTTTCGATTGCCATTGCTTCATCGCGAGTACAGTTTGCCGCTGCTTTAATAGTACGTACAGCCATAACCGGTGCAGGATAGTGGCCTTTGGTTTTACCCATTACCATACCTTCTGCCATAGCAAAGCTCATGCCTTGCTCAACACGGTTTAATTTAAGTGGCTGTAGTTTTACGTTACGTTTTGCTTGCCAATCTAGCTTGCCAGCAATCGCAAGTTCAAGCGTTGATACACTTGACTCTAAAAGTTTGTCAGTACTAACTACCGCGTCAAACGCACCTACTTTAAGGGCATCTGCTGCGCGATTTTCTGCGCCAGAGGTAATCCACATCATTGCGTTATCGGCGCCAATGATACGTGGTAAGCGCACTGTGCCACCGAACCCTGGCATTATGCCAAGCTTAACTTCTGGTAGGCCCATTTTAGCTGTTTCGCTTGCTATACGATAATCGGTAGCAAGTGCCCACTCACAACCACCGCCAAGTGCCATACCGTTTATAGCGGTTAGGGTTGGGAATGGTAAATCTTCGATTGCATCAAAAACGTCTGTTGCATTTTTGATCCACGTTACTAATTCTGCTTCTGGTTTAGTAAACGTTGGTAAAAATTCGAAGATATCGGCACCAATAATAAAGTGCTCTTTATCACTGGTAAAAATCATGCCTTTGATATCAGTATTAGCGGCTAATTCTTTTAATGCTGCCGCGCAATCTGAAAGAGTTTTTTGAGATAATGTGTTTACAGAACCTGCAACACAAAACTTAAACTCGGCGATGCTTTCCTTTAGGAAGCTAACTTCAAAGGAATCGCTTTTATATAACATTATTATTCTCCCTAGTTGACGAACTAAGACTGGTACGATGAGTTTGCATTTCAATCAGTGTGCTTGCTTTAAATTAAAAATGCAACGAAAAATTTAACTCGGTT
Organism: Pseudoalteromonas sp. Z1A6; assembly: GCF_011378745.1. Lineage (NCBI taxonomy): Bacteria > Pseudomonadati > Pseudomonadota > Gammaproteobacteria > Alteromonadales > Pseudoalteromonadaceae > Pseudoalteromonas > Pseudoalteromonas sp. Z1A6. Next base: position 6,526 of record NZ_WTKW01000122.1, on the reverse strand, counting down.
ACAATCGACTGGTTAAAATATAGCTGGTTTGGTGCTAAGGTGGTTGAAAAGTTTTTATTCACTACTTTAATTTTTTATTAAAGGACATTATGAAAAAATATTTATTAAGTGTTGCGGCAGCTGCATTCATTTTCCCTCTTTATTCTGCCGAGGCAAGTATCGATAACGAGGCATTTTTAGATGCCGAAAAAAAAGTAAGGTACGGAAGCTACCAAGACTTTAAAGAAGCGGTTAGTGGCTTAAATCATCCGTTGAAACCTTACGTTGAAAAAACATATTGGCAGCGCCATCCAAATATTAAGTATCAAGCAGAGATAGAAGACTATTTAAACATATATCAACATACTCCGCTTGAGTGGCCGGTACGTAAAGCATGGTTAGAGTATTTAAAAAAGAAAAATAAAAAAGCAGCTTATATTCGTAATTACCGTGAAACGTCTAATACTGGGCTTACCTGTACTTATTTAGATTTTCAGCTTGATTTGGGCGCACCTGAAAAAGCAATATTTAATCAGGTAACCGACCTATGGGCTGTGGGTAAGTCGCAGCCAAATGAGTGCGATAGTTTATTTTCACAGTGGCGTAAAAAAGGCTACATGAAAGAAGAAACCGTTTGGAAGCGCGTTACACTTGCTGCTGATGGCGGTACGCAAAGCTTACTACCTTATTTAAAAACGCTGTTACCTAAAAATGAAAGCTACTTAGCAGATTTATATTTAAAAGTACGTAAAGATCCAAGCGTTGCAGCTGGATTATATAGATATAAAAATAAGTCAGCTAAAGAAGGCCAAATAGCACTTTATGGTGTTAAGCGTTTAATATGGCGCGATAAAGAGCTTGCTTTGAAGGCGTGGGAAAAGTTAGAAAAAATATTTAAGTACAGTGATGAGGAAAAAGCGGGTGTGTATTACACTTTTGCATTGTCGCTTGCTTCAAGCGGGCATAAACAAGCGAGCTTTTGGCTAAATAAAGTGCCAAAAGAGCGACTAGACAGCAAGCTTATTCAATGGCAACTGGGCAATATGCTCAAAACCCAAGATTGGGAAGGTATCGCTGCGTTTTTTACAGGTAAAGAAAACTTAAGCCTTGGCCAACAATATTGGTTAGCTTACAGCTATGCAAAACGTGGTGAGCAACAAAAAGCCGACGACATTTGGAAAACCGTAGCGGCTAATCGTGATTATTACGGCTTTTTAGCAGCTGCGCGTTTGGGTTTACCTGTTGATTTAAATAATCAACCTTTAGCTGTTGATAAGGTACTTGTAGATAAAGTAAGGAATGCACCAGGTTATAAGCGCGCAAAAGCACTTTACGATATTGAGCGCTTTACGTCGGCGCGCCGTGAGTGGAATTATTTAACGGATACGTCTAGCGATGAAGAAAAGCTAGCAGCATCACAGTTATCTACCGATTTAGGTTGGCACGACAGCACTATTTTTACTTTAGCAAAAATTAAAGCGTGGGATAACGTAGAGCAACGCTTTCCGTTTGCTTTCCAAGATGTATTTGAGCGCTACAGTAAACGTAGCAAAATAGATGTTGCCTGGAGTATTGCTATTGCAAGGCGCGAAAGCTCTTTTGCGCCAGATGCACGCTCGCATGCTAATGCACGTGGTTTAATGCAGTTATTACCTAGTACTGCTGAGTATGTAAATAAAGGCAGTGTGACAAGTAGTCGTTTATATCAACCTAAAACAAATATTAGGTTGGGTACGAGTTACTTACAATACTTAAAAAAGAAAAACCATGGCAATGAAGTGCTGGCAACAGCTTCTTATAATGCGGGTTATCACCGTATAAAGCGTTGGTTACCTGATGACGCTATTCCGGCTGAGTTATGGGTAGAGCTTATTCCGTATCGCGAAACCCGTGATTACGTAAAAAATGTATTTGCGTACAGACAGGTTTACCATACAAGAATGGGCCGAGAAGGTAATGTATTAGCGCCGCTACTCGAAATGAAAATGGGCGGTTGAATATATGATACCAATCGACCAATAACTTAACACGATAGGTATAGGTATTAATAAGGGGGATGTTTACATGTTAAATATCCCCCTTTTTTGAGCGCTTAGTGTTTAAGTGGTAGACTCAGAGCAAGTTAAATTTAACAGATGGATTAACAATGGATAAATTAGCCGTTTTATACGCCGAACATATTGCAACACTGCAACAGCGTACTCGTACAATTTGTAATAGCGAAGGGTTAGAAGGATTAGTAATTCATTCAGGCCAAGCTAAGCGCCAGTTTTTAGATGATATGTATTATCCATTTAAAGTTAATCCACAGTTTAAAGCGTGGTTACCGGTTATTGATAATCCTCATTGCTGGATTGTGGTAAATGGCAGCGACAAACCAAAACTAATATTTTATCGTCCAGTAGATTTTTGGCATAAAGTACCAGACGAGCCTCGCGACTTTTGGGCTGAGTACTTTGATATAGAGCTATTACTTCAGCCTGATCAAGTTGAAAAGTTATTACCATACGACAAAGCTAAATACGCTTACATGGGCGAATATATTGAAGTAGCGCAAGCACTTGGTTTTAGTATTATGAACCCTGAGCCTGTACTTAACTATTTTCATTACCACCGCGCTTATAAAACGCAGTACGAGCTTGAATGTTTACGCAACGCTAACCGCATTGCAGTAGATGGGCATAAAGCTGCGCGCGATACATTTTTTAATGGCGGCAGTGAGTTCGATATTCAACAAGCGTACTTAATGGCTACACGTCAAAGCGAAAATGAAATGCCGTACGGCAACATTGTTGCGCTTAACGAAAACTGCGCTATTTTGCATTACACGCATTTTGATCCAAAAGCGCCACACACGCATAACTCATTTTTAATTGACGCCGGTGCAAACTTTAATGGTTACGCTGCTGATATTACCCGAACTTATGATTTTAAAAAGCAGGGTGAGTTTGCTGAGCTTGTGCAAGCTATGACGGTTCAACAAATTGAATTAGGTAAAGGTTTAAAGCCGGGTATGCTTTATGGTGATTTACACGTTGAATGCCATAACCGTATAGCACAAATTCTAAGTGATTTTAAAATTGTTAATTTACCTGCTGAGGAAATTGTTGAGCGTAAAATTACCTCTACTTTCTTCCCGCATGGTCTAGGGCATCACCTTGGTTTACAAGTGCATGATATGGGCGGCTTTATGAGTGACGAAAAAGGCACTCATCAGCCATCGCCTGAAGGTCATCCATTTTTGCGTTGTACTCGCCTGATTGAAAAAAACCAAGTGTTTACCATTGAGCCAGGCTTATATTTTATTGATTCACTGCTTGGTGATTTAGCGCAAACCGATAATAAGCAATTTATTAATTGGGAAAAGGTTGAGTCATTTAAACCATTTGGCGGTATTCGTATTGAAGATAACATTATTGTTCACGAAGATAGCTTAGAGAATATGACACGAGATTTAGCGCTCGATTAATTCTAGTTAACACTAATTAGTTTATACACGTTAAAATACGTACATTATTTAAAGGGGCCTTTTGGCCCCCTTTTTACAAGTTTAAAATATGTCTGAATATAAATATCCCGCTACTGACGTTTTTCATCAAGAAGAAATTAAAAAAAGTACGTTTATAGTTCACATTGCACATACCCCCGATTTAAATTCAGCTAAAGCATTTATTAAAAGCATTGAAGAAAAGTATAGCGATGCGCGTCATAACTGCTGGGCACATGTGGCAGGCAACCCCGGTGGCAGCCATGTTTATGGTTTTTCGGACGATGGTGAACCAAATGGCACTGCAGGAAAACCTATGTTAAATGTGCTGGTGGGTTCAGGCCTTGGCGAAATCACAGCTGTTGTTACACGTTACTTTGGCGGCATAAAATTAGGCACGGGCGGGTTAGTACGTGCTTATGGTGGCTCATTAAATAATGCATTAGTAAAATTGCAAACGGTACTTAAAGTTCCCAGTGTTGAAATTACAGGGAGTAGCGAGTACAGCATGCAAGGTGCGATTGAGCAGTTATTAAAAACAAAGTATCAAGTGCTTAATATTGATAAGCAATTTACTGCTAATATTGAATGGGTGATTACAATAGATAGCCGCGAAGCTCAGCAAGCAATCAAAGATATTTTTGATTTAAGTCACGGCGCAGTTGAGTTAACTATTAAAGAGTAATAACCTACACAAATTGCATGTAATGCATACTGACCCTATTTAATTTGGTTGATACTACTCAGCCTGAATTTACTAATAATAAAAGCGACAAGCTAAATGCAATTTCGTACCATCATAAAAATTATTGGCCAACTTGTTGCGCTGTTTAGTATTACCATGGTGCCTCCGGCACTGGTGTCTTTAATATATAAAGATGGTGGTGGTGTTCCTTTTGTTTTAGCATTTATCTTTAGTGTTGTTATTGGCATGATGGCTTACTACCCAAACCGCCATGAAAACGGTGACTTAAAAGCACGTGAAGGCTTTTTAATTGTTGTTTTGTTTTGGCTGGTACTTGGGGCGTTTGCGTCCTTGCCGCTTATATTTTTACAAGAACCTAATTTATCGCTCGCCGATGCGGTGTTTGAAGCATTCTCTGGCTTAACAACCACCGGCGCTACAGTACTTACCGGTATTGAGTACTTACCTAAGTCGGTGTTGTTTTATCGCCAGCAACTCCAGTGGTTTGGCGGTATGGGTATAATCGTACTCGCTGTCGCTATACTCCCCATGCTAGGTGTTGGTGGTATGCAGTTATATCGCGCTGAAATACCTGGGCCTGTAAAAGATTCCAAAATGACCCCGCGAATTGCCGATACAGCAAAGCACCTTTGGTATATTTATGTGTCGCTGACTATTGCTTGTATGCTGGCTTATTGGGCAGCAGGGATGGAGTGGTTTGATGCGATATGTCATGCATTCTCAACGGTCGCGATAGGTGGTTTTTCTACTTACGATGCTTCCATGGGGCACTTTGACAGCCCTGTAATTAACTTTATTTGTGTGTTCTTTTTAATTATTGCCGCTGTTAACTTCTCCCTGCACTACGCTGCAGTGGCGAGTCGAAACGTACAAGTTTATATTCGAGACCCTGAGTTTAAGGTGTTTTTGTGTATTCAATTAGCGCTGGTGGTTATTTGTTTTACCGTACTTTCCTCTAATGAAATATTTGCTAATGGCGATGAAACCCTCGATCAGGCATTATTTCAAGCTGTTTCTATGAGTACAACAGCAGGCTTTGCTACTGATAACTTTTCAACATGGCCTTTGTTTTTACCTATTTTACTTATATTTTCGAGCTTTATTGGTGGTTGTGCAGGCTCTACTGGTGGTGGTATGAAAGTAGTGCGCGTGTTCTTACTGTACTTGCAGGGTGTGCGTGAGCTTAATCGTTTGGTGCACCCACGGGCTATATATTCAATCAAGCTGGGTCGAAAGGCGTTGCCAGACAAAGTAGTAGAAGCCGTGTGGGGATTTTTCTCTGCGTATGCGTTGGTGTTTATTATTATTATGTTAGCGCTTATGGGCACGGGTATGGATAACATAACTGCGTTCTCAGCCACTGCGGCTTGTTTAAATAACTTAGGTCCAGGTCTGGGTGATGTAGCATCGCATTATGGCGCTATAACCGATGGTGCTAAATGGTTGCTTACCATTGCAATGGTGTTTGGTCGTTTAGAAATATTTACTTTATTAGTACTATTTACGCCTACATTTTGGCGTGGTTAAACGAGCCATTTGAATTTTAAAATACAAGTTAGTGGGAAAGGGATATGCCAACAAATTTAGAAAAGCTAAAGCATATAAGTGTAGGCAGCTTAGTCGACCTAGAAATATTAACACCTACAAGCAGTAAGCGTGTTAAAACTGAATTAGTTGGTTTACTCGATAAACAGTTTATTATTTTAAATTATCCCAATGCAAAGCGTTTACCTGTGGCGAGTGACTATTTACGTGATGGCGTAATGGTTGTTGTAAGAGCGCTTATTGAAGGTAGTGGTGGGCAAGTTATTGCGTTTCGCCAGCAAATTATGTCGGTAGCCTCTCATCCCGCTAAACTCGTGTTTATAAACTTTCCAAAGCAAGTGCAGTTATTTGCGCTACGCTCACAAACACGCATACCTACCTTATTACCTGCAAAGCTAAAACTAAGTGACGATAGGGTACTTGAAGGCCTTATTAAAGACATTTCACTCACTGGTGTAATGTTTGATATTAGAGGCGATCAGCAAGTTGAAAGTATTAAAGATATGCAATGCACTGTCGTACTTAATAGCAGTGATAAAGATTTTGAAGGTGAAATTTGCAGTGTTAAAGAGCATGCCGCAGGTGTGCACTGTGGAATTAAGCTACTAGCAAGCGAGGATGAAATGAAAGCCTTTATGAAAGAGCATTTTATAGACCCTTCTGCGCTTGAGCCTACCGTTGAATAAATAGGTTTTCGCTTATTTGCAACAAAAAGGCATTTTACGTCAGTATTTATAAAATGTTTTTTTCTCTTTCATAATTAAAATTATTATTTAAATAAAACAACTGATTACGTATTATTTTTTACA
>NZ_WTKW01000121.1:0-11486 GCF_011378745.1 Pseudoalteromonas sp. Z1A6 | reverse complement strand
TAAAGGAGATCTAATGAAATTAATTAAAAATAAGTTCATAAATAGATAAATTACAATTGATCATGAGGTTTTTGCAGCTGATTTACCTAGTTTTGGTATTTATTTGAGCTGAAAATTAGGTATTGTGGATAAGTGATCTCGGTATTTTTAATTTTATGCGAATTTAGAGCTGCTATTTTTATTAATTTTGCTGGTGGAGTAAGCAGATCAAAAGTTTTGAATACTTAGCAGTTGAGTTATTTTATTTAAAAATCACAGTGATTATCAAATTATATGTTGTCAAAAGTAAGCTTTTTAGAGTACTAATCAGTGTTTTTTAGCTCTTTAATTGAGCGAATAGCATCATTTTTTGCGTGTATGAGGTGTGCTTTAGTGCATTTTTGTGAGCTAAAGTAAGTATAAGGAAGCCATTTATAACTACTTTTTGTATGACATATAACGCTATTAAAGCGCGCGGTTGTTTGAAAAGGCATTGGTTTTAGTCTTAATAATAGGTGTAATTTGTGCTATTAATTCCCCCAATAAGCATTCTTATTATTGTGTAATCTATATAATCTGACCTCTCTTAGCACGTAACAAAGGTAGTTTTAGATATGATTTTATTGGCAGTAATTTGCAGGCATCAGGTGTACAAATACATATTTTACAGCTGAATATTTTACATAAAAAAAGAGCACCTAAGTGCTCTTATAATAAAAATATATCTGTAATAGGGTGTTTATTTACCAATACAAAACGAGCTAAATATTTTGCCAAGTAGGTCGTCTGAGGTAAATTCACCGGTTATTTCATTCAAATACTGCTGTGTTAAACGCAGTTCTTCAGCGAGTATTTCACCAGCAATGTGCATTTCTAATTGTGTTTTACCCGTTTCTAAATGATACGCAGCACTTTCTAGTGCATCTAAATGACGACGGCGCGCCATAAAGCCACCTTCTGTTGCGCCTTGAAAGCCTATACACGCTTTTAAATGCTCGCGAACAAGTTCAATACCGTCAGCATTTTTAGCACTTAAGCTGATTACCGGGTATTGTTGCTCTTGCTCCATTCCGACTATGTCGCCCGATAAATCAGCTTTATTTCTGATGACCGTAACCCCCATACCTTCTGGTAATTTTGCCATAAATTCAGGCCAAATTTTGTGCGGGTCAGTATCTATAGTGTCAGTGCCATCAAGCATAAATAAAACGCGGTCGGCTTGGTTTATTTCATCCCATGCACGCTCAATACCTATTTGTTCTACTCTGTCTGGGCTTTCACGTAGGCCTGCTGTATCTATAATATGCAGTGGCATACCGTCTATATGTATATGCTCTCTTAGTACGTCGCGAGTGGTACCGGCTATTTCTGTTACGATTGCGGCTTCACGACCGGCTAGAGCGTTAAGCAGGCTTGATTTACCCGCATTAGGGCGACCTGCAATAACAACACGCATACCTTCGCGCATGATGCTGCCTTGCTTGGCTTGGTTGGTTACAGTGTTAAGCTGAGTAATAATCGCGTCTAAGTCTCCTGACACTTTACCATCGGATAAAAAATCAATTTCTTCATCAGGAAAATCTATTGCCGCTTCTACATACATACGTAAGTGAATTACTTTTTCTACGAGTGTTTCTATGTGTTTAGAAAATTCACCTTGGAGAGACTGTAGGGCGCTTTTAGCGGCTTGCTCGCTGGTAGCATTAATTAAGTCGGCGATGGCTTCTGCTTGTGTTAAATCAAGCTTGTCATTCATAAATGCGCGCTCTGAGAACTCACCAGGCTTTGCTAAACGAACGCCCTCTATTTTACTAATTTCTTTAAGTAACATATCCAGTACTACAGGACCGCCGTGGCCTTGTAATTCAAGTACGTCTTCACCAGTAAATGAGTTAGGACCTGCAAAGTAAATGGCAATACCTTGATCAAGTTGCTCGCCAGCAAGGCTTTTAAATGGCACATAATCGGCGTAGCGAACTTTAGGTATTTTACCTACTACTTTTTCAGCGACACTTTTAGCAAGGCTACCTGAAACGCGAATAATACCAACACCACCACGTCCAGGTGCTGTTGCTTGTGCTGCAATTGTATCTTGATTGATCATGCTATTAATTTGCCAACGATGAGTAACTTTATGCCCGTATTGTAACCTATCGATTTATTTGTAGCGAATAGCTGTGGTGAAAAACAGGCAATAAAAAAGGCGACCGAAGTCGCCTTTATATAAGTAGGAGCTTAGTTAGCCTCTTACTTTAATTCCTTTCTTTTCCATGCCACGGTAGATGATTAACATCTGGACAATAGAAATAAGGTTAGACACTAACCAGTAAAGAACTAAACCAGATGGGAACCATAAGAAGAATACAGAGAAGATAACCGGCATAAAGGTCATCATTTTTTGCTGCATTGGATCAGTAACCGTCATAGGTTGTAGCTTTTGCGTCACAAACATACTCGCACCAAATAATATTGGTAGTACGTAGTACGGGTCTTGTGCAGAAAGGTCAGTTAACCAAAAAATGAATTCAGCATGGCGAAGTTCAGTAGACTCTAAGAATACGTAGAACAAGGCTAAGAAAATTGGCATTTGTAGCAAAATAGGGAAACAGCCACCCATTGGGTTAACTTTTTCTTTTTTGTACATTTCCATTGTTGCTTGGCCGAACTTTTGACGGTCATCACCAAACTTTTCTTTAAGGGCTGCCATTTTAGGCTGTAGGGCACGCATTTTTGCCATTGAAGTGTATTGCGCTTTAGTAAGTGGGTACATTAACGATTTTACGATAATAGTGATGGCAATAATTGCTACACCCCAGTTACCTAAAATGCTGTGTAGCCATTTTAGCAATACAAATAAAGGTTGCGAAATAAACCATAACCAACCGTAATCTACAGTTAGGTCTAGGTCTGGGTGAATAGCTTCAAGAATATCTGACTCTTTCGGGCCCATATAATAAGTAGCAGTTAGTATTTGCTCACTACCAGCTTGAATATTTACAGCAGGGTCTTTAGCACCAATAATAGCGGCATTACTTTTTGTAATTAAGCTATAAATTGTATTTGATTGATCTTGCATTGGAACCCAAGCACTTACAAAGTAATGCTGAATAAAGGCAACATAACCACCTTGTGTACTTTTATTTAGGTTTTTGTCAGCCATATCTGAAAAACTATACTTTTCGTAAGGTTCTTCATCAGTACCGTATGCAGCACCTAAATAGTTTTGATCAACCATGCTGCCTTTTTCTTGTACGGTACGCTTAATTTGCGTGTATAGCTGTACTTGAAGTGGTGTGCTTGTTGTATTGTTAACTTTGTATTCTAAACCAACATCATATTGACCTTTTTTGAATACGTACGTCTTAGTAAAGTTAACACCATTACTATCAGTAAACTGAAGTGGAACGCGAAGCACATCACCCGTTAAGGTATATGTTTTTTGTTCGGTACTATAAGTAGGGCGACCATTAGCAGATGCATCAGGGCCATTTAAGCCAATTAAGCCACTTTGTGAAAAGTATTGTCTACCTTCAATAAGCTCACCAAGAAGCATATAAGGTGTGTCGCTACCTTTGGTATCTTCATACTGAAGAAGATCTGCTTCAACAATATCACCGCCTTTGGTGTCAATTTTAACTTTAAAAACGTCAGTAGTGATATTAATTACAGAACGTTTAGCTAAAGTTGCTGAAGCGGGTAAACCTGAATCTGATGATGAAGGAATATAATCATCCGACTCTGGTGAATTTGCTTGTAATGTTTGTGTTGTGGCACTTGGATCGACTTTAGGCTTGTTGTAATCATTATCCCATTCTTGGAACAATAAAAACGACACTAGCATTAGGCCAATTAATAAAAACGTGCGTTGCGATTCCATAACAGCTCTTATTTCTCGTGTTGGTGGTTAATATGGGTTAATTTTTCAGGGACGGGGTCTTCTCCACCTGAATGTAAAGGATGGCATTTTAATATGCGTTTTAAAGCTAACCAACTACCTTTTATAAATCCATGCAAATTAATTGCTTGAATTGCATAATGTGAGCAGCTTGGATTAAAACGACAATGCGGACCTAACAGCGGGCTAATCCACTTTTGATAACCGCGGATAAATAACACTAAACAAAACCTCGGTAAAGCAACAAGTGGTTTAAGTAACCTCATGATGTTTATGCCCCTACTTAAGTTTAGTGAGATAGATATCATGTATTTAAAGACTCAATTAGAAAATTTAAATGCATGATTAAAAGGTGAGCTAAAGATACATTAATTAACCCTGCAATTCTATTGCTATTGGGTTTGTTTGTTGGATTTAGCTGATTTGTTTGGGCGTTTTTTAAAAGGTGGTGGTTTAGGTGCACCTGGTTTACAGCGTTCGTTAATTTTTCGCCATAATTTAGTAAGCTGTTTGGTTATCTCTTCATTAGACTGCTCATCAATACCATTTTTAACCATAAGCACAATATCAATATTATCGATGCTGTGTTGATTTAAACGAAAACTTTCGCGAGCAAGACGTTTAATACGGTTTCGTTGGCATGCCTTTTTTACACGTTTTTTAGCAACAGTAAGACCTAACCGAGGTTTATCTTGGTCATTTGGTTTAGCTAATAGAGTAAAGAAAGGAGTTGCAGCCCGAGCGGGTTCATTAAATATGCGAGAGTAATGCGAGGGAGTTAACAGACGTAACTCCCTGCCAAAGCTAAAGTCTTCCACTTATAAATTAAGCAGAAAGAACTTTGCGGCCTTTAGCGCGGCGACGTGCTAATACTTTACGGCCATTTACAGTTGCCATGCGAGCACGGAAGCCGTGTGCACGTTTGCGTTTTAAAACGCTAGGTTGAAAAGTTCTTTTCATAACAATCTCATCCGATCGGTTAAAGTTAAAACATCCTATACAGGTCGCGATCCTGGCATAGGTGCCATTGCGAGCGCGAGATATTATAGAGTAAGTAATGTAAAGTCAATCATAATTACGTTAAGGGTATATAACCCACCTACTACTATATAAGAGATCATATAAGGCGATCGGTTAGGATCATCATAAATAAGAAGTTTTCCACAGCCCCTGTATAAAAAGTGAATAAAAGCGGGGGAAAAGTAAATTGGATCGTAAATTTGGTTCGCGATCTTGGTGTTATTTTGTTATGATCTCCTCTCAGGATCTAAAATAAAAACTGTTTTAAATCAGTTTGTTAATGATTTTATACATCGATATCAACAATTTTACAAAAATCAATCTTTTACTTGTGGATAAAGTGCCTTCATAATACGCGGTCTTGGGTCGCTTATTGGACCATTTGAACGCAATAAATGTATGATTTATAATCATTAATGATGTGCGGGAATAAAAATTATATCTCTGGGAGTTTAACTGTGTATCTGTCGGTTTGGCAAAGTTGTTTATATGTATTGCAAGATGAGCTGCCTTCGCAGCAATTCAGTATGTGGGTAAGACCGCTACAAGCAGAAAGTACCGAAGATACCTTGACGATTTATGCACCTAATCGCTTTGTGCTTGATTGGGTGAGAGAAAAGTACCTAAATAGAATTAACGAATTACTAGTAGAAATTTGTGGTGTTGAAGCCCCAAAACTACGTTTTGATGTAGGTAGTAAACCTTTATTAAATGCACAAGCTGCACCGGTTATAGAAACTCAATCGGCACCAAGTGCACACGCTTCAGCAAAACAACAGCCTCGCGAGCAAAAGCCAGTTGTTGAACCTGCACCTAAGTCAGGTTACAAATCTAACATTAAAGAAAACTATACTTTTGATAGCTTTGTTGAAGGTAAATCAAACCAATTAGCAAAAGCTGCGGCCACACAGGTTGCCGACAATCCTGGCTCTGCTTTTAACCCTGTATTTATATACGGTGGCACAGGTTTAGGTAAAACTCACTTATTACATGCGGTAGGTAATGGCATTATGGCAAATAAGCCAGATGCTAAAATTGTTTACATGCATTCAGAACGCTTTGTTCAAGACATGGTAAAGGCACTTCAAAATAATGCGATAGAAGAATTTAAGCGTTATTACCGCAGTGTTGATGCATTAATGATTGATGATATTCAATTTTTTGCTAACAAAGAGCGTTCACAAGAAGAATTTTTTCATACCTTTAATGCATTGCTCGAAGGTAACCAACAAATTATTTTAACCTCTGACCGTTACCCTAAAGAGATTGAAGGCGTTGAAGATAGGCTTAAATCACGTTTTGGTTGGGGATTAACAATTGCGATAGAGCCACCAGAGCTTGAAACGCGCGTTGCTATTTTGATGAAAAAAGCCCAGCAAAGTAAGATTAACTTACCACACGAAGTTGCCTTTTTTATTGCCAAAAAATTACGTTCGAACGTACGTGAATTAGAAGGTGCACTTAACCGTGTAATTGCTAATGCTAACTTTACGGGTCGTCCAATTTCTATTGATTTTGTAAAAGAAGCGCTACGCGATTTACTTGCCTTGCAAGATAAACTGGTTACCATAGACAATATTCAGCGCACCGTTGCTGAGTACTATCGAATTCGTATATCAGATCTGTTATCTAAGCGCCGCAGCCGCTCTATAGCGAGGCCGCGCCAAGTAGCTATGGCATTATCTAAAGAATTAACTAATCACAGCTTACCTGAGATTGGTGACGCATTTGGTGGACGCGATCATACGACCGTATTACATGCATGTCGTAAGATAAAATCACTACGTGACGAAAGCCACGAAATTAAAGAAGATTACCAAAACTTAATAAGAACATTGTCATCTTAGGGCTGACTTTATTATGCAAATAACAATATCAAGACAACAATTTTTAAAGCCATTGGTGCAAGTGTCTGGCGCAATAGAGCGCAAACACACGTTGCCAATTTTATCTAACGTTTTGTTAGTGGTAGAAAACGGACAACTTTCAATGACGGGTACTGACCTTGAAATTGAATTAGTTTCTGGCGTATTTGTAGGTGATGATATTGCCGATACAAAACTAACGTTACCCGCTAAAAAGTTACTCGATATTTGTAAAAGTCTACCAGACGGTTCGGACATTACTTTAAGCTTGCAAGAGCATCAATTACTTTTGACCAGTGGTAAAAGCCGTTTTTCATTAACGACTTTATCGGCTGATGATTTTCCTAATTTAGAAGAGTGGGACGGAGAAGTTGAATTTCAACTTACTCGTTTAGAGTTACGTAAGTTACTCGAAAGCACGCATTTTTCTATGGCAAATCAAGATGTACGTTATTACTTAAATGGTATGTCGTTTGAAGTAGATAATACCGATATAAAAACAGTAGCAACAGATGGTCACCGTTTAGCTATAGCGCAAAAGCAATTAACGCAATCGCTTAATACTCAACGCCAATTAATTATACCTCGCAAAGGTGTGCAAGAAATTATGCGCCTTATGGTAGCAGATGACGAATTGGTAACAATTCAGTTTGGTGCCAACCATATTCGTATTATCGATCTTGAGTTTACATTTACAAGTAAACTAGTTGATGGACGTTTTCCAGATTACCGTCGTGTATTACCACGTGGTGGCGACAAAGTAATTACAGCTAACCGAGAATGGTTACGAAATGCGTTTCAACGTGTGTCTATTTTATCGAATGAAAAGTTTCGTGGTGTACGCTTAAACTTATCAAACGGCTTATTAAAAATTACGGCCAACAACCCAGAGCAAGAACAAGCTGAAGAAGTTGTTGAAGTAAGTTACGAAGGCGCAGACCTAGAAATAGGGTTTAACGTGTCTTACGTATTAGACGTACTAAACACATTAAAAACAGAAGACGTACTATTTACATTAGCCGACTCAAACAGCAGTGCATTAATTGAAGGTGCAGGCGATGAAGAAGCAATGTACGTTGTTATGCCTATGCGTTTATAAGACTATAAATACATAATGAGCTTAAGTCATTTGAGCCTCAAATATTTTCGTAATATTGAGGCGCTGACGCTAGAACCAGTTAACGGCGTTAATATAATATATGGTGAAAATGGCAGCGGAAAAACCAGCCTTTTAGAGGCTATCTATTACCTTTCTCACGGCAAATCTTTTCGTACTCCAAAACACAAAAGTATTATCGCGCATCAGCAAGAGCAGTTTGTAATTCACGGACGCAAAACAATACACGACTTATCTATTCCAATTGGTATTAGTAAAACCCAAACGGGTGAAACTAATTTAAAAATTCAAGGTAAGGCGAGCCGTAAAATATCCGAACTAGCTCAACTCATGCCAGTGCAAATTATTACACCAGAGAGCTATTCTTTATTTTTTGGTGGGCCTAAAGAGCGCAGAAAGTTTTTAGATTTAGGTTTGTTCCACGTGGAACATGAGTTCTTTTTTTTATGGCAATCGTTTAATAAAGTACTTAAACAACGTAATGCATTGTTAAAAACTAAGCCCAAGAATTATTTTGACCAAATTAAGTTTTGGGACAAAGAATTTGTTAGACTGGCTGAAGAAATAAATAAATTAAGATTGGCGTATATAAGTAGGTTTAAGCAGCAGTTTTTTGATAAAATGTGTGCAGAATTAACGCTTGTACGTGATTTAGAAATGACCTTTAACGCAGGCTGGAAAGAGACCGAATCTCTTGCAGATGCGTTAGAGCAAAACTTTGAGCGAGATGCTCGCCAAGGGTTTACAAGTAAAGGCCCTCATAAGGCCGATTTTAGTTTTAGTGTCGCTGGCAACAGCGTGGAGAATACATTCTCACGCGGTCAATTGAAGTTACTATTATATGCGTTAAAAGTTACGCAAAATAGCTTAATTGAGTCAGAGACAGATAAGCAATCTATATTGCTAATAGATGATCTACCTTCAGAGTTAGGCGAAGATACAAAAGAGAAAGTGGGACAATTACTTGCTCACTGCAGTTCTCAAATTTTTATCTCTTCAATTTTGTCTGAAAGTATTTCTGCTGTGGTGGAACCCATGCAACGAGAACTACAAATGTTCCACGTGAAACATGGCAACCTAATAACAAGATAAGTGGGATTAACCATGTCTGAGAATTATGACTCGTCGAGTATTAAAGTACTTAAAGGATTAGACGCAGTAAGAAAGCGTCCTGGAATGTATATTGGGGACACCGATGATGGCACAGGCTTACACCACATGGTGTTTGAGGTCGTTGATAACTCGATCGATGAAGCCTTAGCAGGTCATTGTGATGATATTTACGTAACGATTCACTTAGACGGTTCTGTCTCAGTACGAGATAACGGTCGTGGTATCCCAACTTCTATTCATGAAGAAGAAGGCGTATCAGCAGCCGAAGTTATTATGACGGTACTTCATGCCGGTGGTAAGTTTGATGATAACTCTTATAAAGTATCTGGTGGCTTACACGGTGTTGGTGTTTCTGTTGTAAATGCACTTTCAGAAAAACTAAAACTTACAGTTCGCCGTGAAGGTAAACTTCATGAACAGTTTTACACTATGGGTGTTCCAGATGCACCTTTAGCTGTTATTGGTGAATCGGACACGACTGGTACAGAACTACGTTTTTGGCCAAGTGGTGAAACATTCACAAACTTAGATTTTCATTACGAAATTTTAGCTAAGCGTTTACGCGAGCTTTCATTCCTAAATTCAGGTGTGAGCATCATTTTAAATGATGAACGTGAAGAAAATAAATCTGACCACTTTAAATACGAAGGCGGTATTCAAGCTTTCGTTGAATACTTAAACCGTAATAAAACACCTATACATAAAGGTGTATTCCATTTTACTCACGAACGTGAAGAAGATGGTATTAGCGTTGAAGTATCAATGCAGTGGAATGATGCATACCAAGAAAACATTTACTGTTTCACAAATAATATTCCACAACGTGATGGTGGTACTCACTTAGCCGGTTTTAGATCAGCGCTAACACGTACACTTAATAACTACATGGAAAAAGAAGGCTTTAACAAAAAAGCTAAAACAACCAGCAATGCTACCGGTGATGATGCCCGTGAAGGCTTAACGGCTGTTGTTAGTGTTAAAGTTCCTGATCCTAAGTTCTCATCGCAAACTAAAGACAAGCTTGTTTCAAGTGAAGTTAAGTCTGCAGTTGAACAAGCAATGGCTGAAAAATTCACTGAGTTTTTATTAGAAAACCCAACTGATGCCAAAATTGTTGTAGGTAAGATTATTGATGCCTCACGTGCTCGTGAAGCGGCGCGTAAAGCCCGTGAAATGACACGTCGTAAAGGTGCAATGGACTTAGCAGGCTTACCTGGTAAGCTAGCTGATTGCCAAGAAAAAGATCCTGCCCAATCTGAACTATATATAGTGGAAGGGGACTCTGCTGGCGGATCAGCCAAGCAGGGACGTAACCGTAAAAACCAAGCTATTCTTCCGCTTAAAGGTAAAATCTTAAACGTAGAAAAAGCACGTTTTGATAAAATGTTATCTTCGCAAGAAGTAGCAACACTAATTACTGCATTAGGGTGTGGTATTGGTCGTGACGAATATAATCCTGAGAAATTACGTTACCATCGCATTATAATCATGACCGATGCGGACGTGGATGGTTCTCACATTCGTACGTTACTATTAACATTCTTCTATCGCCAAATGCCTGAAATTGTAGAACGCGGCTATATTTACATTGCTCAACCACCACTTTATAAAGTGAAAAAAGGTAAGCAAGAGCGTTATATTAAAGATGACCCTGCATTAGTTGAATACCTAACATCGCTTGCTCTTAATGGTGCAGCGTTGTATGCAAGTACAGATGCACCAGCTCTTGAAGGTGAAGCACTAGAAGAAATCGTTCACGATTATCAAAACACAGTTAAAGTAATTGAGCGTTTAAAGCGTAAATACCCTAACACGGTAATGGAACGCTTAATTTATCAAACAGAATTGAAAACTGATGACCTTTCAGATGAAGCTAAAGTAATTGCTTGGACTAAAGTGTTGGTTGACGACCTGATTGCACGTGATGAAGATGCGACTATTTTCCATGCTGGTACAGAGCATGATGCTGAGCGTAATATGTATTACCCGGTTGTGAATATTCGTCAGCACGGTGTAGATAAAGCACACGTACTTCATTATGACTTTATTGCGTCACGTGACTACCAACGCATTGCTGTGACTGGTACTAACATCGCAAACATCCTTAGCGAAGGTGCATATATTCAACGTGGTGAGAAAACAAAACCTGTTGATAACTTTGTGGATGCTTTGGAATGGTTGATCACAGAATCGAAGCGCGGGATCTATATTCAACGCTATAAAGGACTGGGCGAAATGAACCCAAGCCAGCTTTGGGAGACCACAATGGATCCTAGTGCTCGCCGTATGTTACAAGTAACGATCGAAGATGCTGTTGGCGCGGATCAATTATTTGCGACCTTAATGGGTGACCAAGTAGAGCCTCGTCGTGAGTTTATTGAAAAGAACGCACTACGTGTAGTTAACTTAGACGTGTAAAAAATATTGCTTACATAGAAAAAGGAGCCTAATGGCTAATGCCGATCAGTTAAGAAAATGACCGGTTGACCGATCCAAA
>NZ_WTKW01000120.1:0-11499 GCF_011378745.1 Pseudoalteromonas sp. Z1A6 | reverse complement strand
AATATTTTAGATAAATAATGCTAGGTTTACGTTATTGAAAGTATTATTAAAACTGATGGATAGTGTAAGGGGTAAATATTAAAAGCAGTCTTGTGAGGTTACGTATAAAACGTAGGATGAGCGTAAGCTTTACTTGTATTTTTGATAAATAATAAAGTGGTTTTGGCCCTAAATAATGCCAAATTTTAGGTATAAAAAAAGGCCCGAAGGCCTTAAGAATAACAATTACCTAAAACGGAGAGTTTACCGCGCCTAGCAAGTGCTTTTTTATGCGTGGGTTCTGCACGTAAAACTTGCACATAGTAGCCACAAGCCAATAAATTATTGGTATTAGCTTCTTCAATTAACCCTTTATGGTAAAAATAGGCAGTGCTATTTAAACCAAACTTAACCGAAAGCTCTAAGTAGTTTGAAGCTATAACGTAACTGCCCTGAGCATAATGTATAGAGGCCATTTGCAGGTATGGTGAAGCATGTGTACCAAAAACATCAACGCCGTATTGAGCAATACTTTTTGCTTTAGCTAAATTACCTTGCTCTATTGCTAACGTAACCCCTAAAGTAATTGCATTTAATGGTGGATTAGCTTTATTCAGTAATGTGTTTATAACTTGTTGAGATTGATTAGCACGGCCACTTTTATAAAGTACGTAGGCCGATATTGAAAGTATTGCCTTGTTATCGGGGTGTTCAAGCATTAACTGATTCACCTCATGCACTAGGTTTAAACAGTTACTTGCATTTATACCTTCACACTTTAATGGTTGGGAATTTAATTGGTATTTTTTAACGATGTCACTCAACGCGTTGTAAGGATTTACTGTTGGCTTGTAATCAATATGAGCGCAACCCGATAAAGTAAGCAGTAAAATTATATAAAATATTTTCATAGCCCTTGCTCCTGTATGTAACTAAGTAACTGGGTGTCTATATTTGCCTGCTCCCACGAACGTAAGGTATTAATTGGCTCACGCACCAGGTTTGGAGTAACAACAATAATTAGCTCGCGGTTGTTTTCACTTTTACTGGTTGTTTCGCTTAACTTTCCTAGCATGCTATTGCCGTTGCCATCAGGTACAAAGTCGTGGCTTGCGTTGTTATCGGTGCTAATTAAGCCACCAATAATAAGAGGTTGTCCGTCTTTTAAACGTGTTGATGTTTGCATGCTGCGTGTATTAAATGCACTACTGTTTAAACTGCTGCCTGTACTTTGTGCAATTTCGGCGGTTAACGTGGTATCGGGTAATGAAATTACAGGGTTTAGATCAAGTGTTATTCTGTCTTTGTCGTCAACCATGGCGCGTACATTTAATTCAACTCCAAATGATTTAAATTCTGTACCGCTAAACACCGACCCACTACTACCTTGCTGCCCGCTTGTAATTCCTGAAGGGCTATAACTTGTAGGTACAGGTACTTCACCACCGACTTTAAACACGGCACTTTCACCGGCTAAAACCGTGATTGTAGGGCGAGAAAGCGTTCGAGAAATACCTTCTTGTTCAAGTAATGAAAATAACATATCAATGGCAAACTGTGAGGTAGAAAGCTGTAAGTTATTAGTTAATTGACCGCCAATTAATTGCAGCGCATTTTCTATTGTTGCAGAGCCAGATTCACGATTAGTCATACCGTCACGGCCAAATAAACCCGCTTCTTTTTCATATCCATTAGAGAGCACGCTAATATCTGGGCGCCATTGCTTTAACCTACGTTGATTTACTTCGTATAGCTGCACCGATACACGCACTTGCGGTAAATCTTCAACTTCAATACTCGACAAAACTTTACCGCCAGCCACTGACAGCAACGTTGCTCTTGCAATATTAGAACTCACATTACTTAAATTTAATCCTGAGGTAGCATCATTTATTAAACCGCCTGACTCGTTGGCAAGTACTTCAATACCTGAACTTTTATCCTGCGTTGCGCCGCCCATTAAATTATTAGGATCAAGAGGAGAACCCTGAGTTTGTAATGCTTGCTCTGGTTCGAATAATTTATTAATTGTATTTAATAAGCGCACTAGCTCTATCTGGTTTTTTACAGAGCCGGAAAGTAAAAACACATCGTTGTCGTCATTTGATAACTCATCAACCGAGATGCGTTTAATGGTCACTTTATCTGCGCCCATTGATTTTATTACTTCGCTAATACGTTCTTCTTTAGGCTTGGGTGCTTGAGTTACTTTTATTAAATTAATAATAGCGACTTTACTCGAGTTTTGAGAGCTGCCGCCGTTTGCGTTACCCAAGCCTTGCAAGCGTTGAGCAAGTGAATTAAACATACCTTGGTTAGGATTTGAGGTGATAACGGGTTGTGATGCTTGTGAGCTACTGGCATAAAGGTAGTTTTTTGCAGCTTCATAAGCGGCATGACGATAATTTATAGTAGGTACTTCACCACGTAATACAACAGCATGGCGATCAGGCGCTATGGTTAGCTGTACGTCAGGATGGATGTCGTTTAAGGCATTTTCTAGTACGCTGTAGTCTTCGGTTACGCCAAGTAAAAATGTTTCAGAGCTTTTATCGTCGTACCACACCATCATAGATGTACGGCCCAACTTTTTAGCTAAAATTAGTAGCTCACGGCCATTTACCACGTTCACATCAAGTGTTGTTTCGTGGCCAAGTGCAATACGAGAAATATCACGGGTAAACACAAAGCGAGTATGCGTCCATTTAACTAAGTGCGATACTTTTTGTACCCGCTCACCATTTGCATTTTCTATATAATCTAAATGACTTTCACTGCCCATAGCGGTAAAAGATATTAGTAATAGTATAAAAATAAATTTTAACATAAGCCTTTCCCTCAATTTGCTTACTGTATAGGTAGCAAGTATGAGACCAAGGGTTTTTGTATTTATAATCAGTGGATTAAGATGTATAAACGTGTTTTTTATTATTTTGATTCGCAAATTGCAAATCAACAATTCATGAAGAGGTTAACAAAGAAATAAGAGCAGAGGTGTGTGGCGCAAAGCGAGTGAAAATACGCTTTACGCTAGTTTTAATTAATGCAAAGCGGCTGTAAACGGGATGCTTTCACAGATTTTAGCTTCAGCTATAAGCAGCTCTTCTAGACGAACATCAACTTCTTCTTTTTCAAAGTATTCGTAAGCTAGTTCTACAAATAGGTTTTTATGTTTTTCTTCTGACTTAGCAATAGCAACATAAAAGTCTTTTTCTTTACCCTCAGGAAGCGCTTGTGCAACTAAAGAAAAACGCTCGTGGCCACGTGCTTCAATTACACCGCCAACCAGTAATCGGTCCATTAAAAAACCATCACGACCGTGTCTAAACAGTGCACGTATTTGTTTTATGTACGGGTCTTTTTTGTCGTCACCTAAGTTTACATCTCGCTCTAAAAGCAATTTAAGTACTTGTTTAAAGTGTATTAATTCTTCTAGCGCTAAGTCGGTCATAGCTTTTACTAATTTACGTTTGTCTGGATAATGCGAAAGCATAGACATAGCCATACCCGATGCTTTTTTTTCTGCAGCGGCGTGATCTTGTAAAAAAGTATTAAAGTCAGCAAGGACAACTTCGGTCCATTCAAATGGGGTGTGATATTTTAATTCAAACATGTTCTGTACAACTTAAATAATAATGCGGGGATTTTAACGTATTTGATTTAAAAAATCTTGTAAGGCAGTAATTTATCTATCCGCCCTTTAGCCGTAGATTCAACTTTTAACGGGTGTTTAATATCGTTCCACGCGGTAACTTTGCCGCCCATATTCATTTTTTCAAAATCAGTTTTATCACTTTTTAACGCTAAAAAATTGCATAACTTTTTATAGCTATCAGGCTTTGCTATATCAATGGATAAAAAATCGTTGTCACGGTTATTAAAGTACGTTTGAGCATCATTAAAATGTGTTTTATAGCAGTGAGCTAAGTAACTATCGTCGCTAATATTATTAAGCGAAAGCTCACTAAACGTATTTAAATAACAACGTTTTATATGAATATTAAAGCCCCCATCTGCACGGGTTAAATTAGTGTGCATACGCGCTAAAAGCTGTTTTATTGATACAAGCCATGCACCAAGTTCGCGCTCTAAATAAATAAACTTAGAGTCTGGGTAATGAATATCAAGCGCTTTAAAGTCATTAAATATGGGAGTGTCGGCAATCGCGTTAGCATTTTCAAAACAAGCATTAGTATACGCGGTATGCGCCGTTGTAATACCAAGCTCTAAAAATGCGTGGCACACACTAGTAGTGCCGGTACGCGGTAAACCTATTATAAATATTTTGCTCATTAACTTTTCTTTAATTAGCCACGTGTCACTAGCAATACAAAGGCGCTAACAATAATCACCAAAAATGTAGTAATGGTACCAATTTGGCGATATTTCAGGCTTTTTTCTACTATGCCTAAATTTTGAAACACACGCCCTATTAATAACGCACCACCTAATATATGACAGTAATGGCTAGCAAGCCCTTGGTATTCTGCTAAAAAAAGCAAAATTAAAGCAATTGGCACGTACTCCATAAAGTTAGCGTGGGCACGCACAGCACGTTGTAGCGTTGCGTTACCATTATCACCAAGTGATATCTGCTCCGCGCGGCGCACTTTTATTACGTTAAAGCTCAAATAAATGTAAAAGAATGCAAGTAATGCAGCATAAGTTGAAATGATCACGGCGTTTTCCTGTTATTTTTATCGCATAAGCATGCGCTTTATTATTGTGGGCGTGATAATAACATATAAATTTGAGCAGCATTATCAGAAGTTTAATAAATGCCTATGCTAAGCTAAGGGTATTAAGTAAGTAGAAAATTACATAAGGATTTTATGTTTGTACCTCGCAAAGTAGCCGACAGTTACCGTGAAATGATTAACAGTATTGGCTTTTACCCTTCTATGCTTTCAGTGGGCTTTTTAGTATTTGCCATTATAACTATGTCGGTTGAATATTTAGCCCCTATTGAGCAGCTAAAATCGTTTATATCGGTTGTACTTGTTGATAGCGCCGAAAACGCGCGTACTATTTTAAGCACTTTAGCGGGGAGTATTATTTCGCTTACCGTGTTTAGTTTTTCGATGGTAATGGTGGTTTTAAATTCGGCCAGTGCGAGTTTATCGCCCCGCGTAGTGCCTGGGCTTATTACGCGTAAATCACACCAAATGGTTTTGGGCTTTTATTTAGGCAGCATAATTTACTCAATTATTATGCTTATAAACATTAATAAACTTGAAGGTGGCAGTACGGCTATTCCTTCAATTGGTGTGTTGTTTGCACTTGTTTTTGGCTTGATTTCATTAGGTTTATTTGTGTTTTTTATACATTCAATCTCTCGTGCCATTCAGGTTGATAACGTATTAAATGGCTTGTTTAGCCAAACTAAAAACGAAATTAAAACAATAATACTAAGACAACAAGAGAACCCAGTTGAAGACTTTCCAGACTTTAGCAAGTGGCATTCGGTAAGCAGTAAAACAGAGGGATATTATAAAGGCGTACATACCGATAAGCTGTGTGCCATTTTGGCAGAGCAAGATATAAAGGTGTATATCTCTGTTAACCAAGGCTATTTTACAGTTAAAGGTTACCCGTTTTTAAAATGTAATAAAGATATAGCAAACGATGAAGAGCTGATAAATAAAATTCTCGACTGCTTTATTTTTTATATAGAAGAGTACATTAGCGATCATTACCGTTATGGGTTAACGCAAATATCTGAGATTGCAGTTAAGGCAATGAGCCCGGGTATCAACGATCCAGGTACTGCGGTTAAATCAATTGATATGCTGAGTATTTTACTTATCCAAAGGCTGTCAATTAACGATATTAACTACTCGTTTAAGCACAGTGATAATGCCCCATTGTTGTACCTTCACGAAACAAACTTTGATGAGTTATTACACGACAACTTTACACCGCTGCGTAATTACGCCAAAGGCGATGCATACGTAATGACAAACGTGCTTGAGGCATTTAAAAATATTTTGTTTGTTGCCCATAAAGATACCGATGCACGAAACAGTTTATTTAATTATTTAAATGCAATTGTTGATGACATAAATGAACATGTAACTAATGAATACGACAGACGCGAAGTAACTAATATGCTTAACTCAATAGCGCGTATCAGCCAAGAGCAAGGTGAGAAGTTGGTGGCACGTTTTGAGCACCACTAGGGCGTGTTGAATTATTTGGATTGAAATTTGTTCAATCTAGGGGCGATTAAATCGCGGCGCGAGGTTTGTAACCTAGTGGGCTAAGTAAAAACCGAGCAACATAGAGTTAATCGTCCCTAGGAAGAACCTATATTTTAATCTATGTAGTACACAGCATAGCTTGAGGCAGTAACTTTAATCTCTCCAGCATGGTAGGCATCAGGTACATAGTTACTTGGTGCGCTATCAGCCATCATTACTTTTTCTGCGCGCATATAAGGCTGCGACTGCACATTGAGTGGGCTCAGTGATGCGCTGTACAAACCTTTTAAGTCAACGCCATAATCTTCACTAAACTCTTTTGCAGCATCCCGTGCATCTTTAATTGCTAACTTTTGCGCTTTTTTATGCAGCTCGTTATAGTTACTTGCTAAAAATTGCGTTTGATTAATTTCGTTAATACCGTTGTTAACTAAGCTTTGTAGTAACTCTGGGTATTTATTTATATCGCTGAGTTTTACTGTTAACGTACGAGAAACCTTAAAGCCTTTAAATTCTTGATTACCGGTAGTGCGGTTGTATTGGCTATCACGGTTTATTGAGATTTGCCCGGCGTTTATATCTCCCTCTTTAACACCAATTTCTTTTACGAGCTTAATTGCCTTAGCGATGGTTAAGTCGGTTTTATTTTTAGCTGCAATTAAGTCTTTATCAACTTCGGTAATACCTACACTAAGCTGTACGTAATCTGGCATTGTAGTAAGAGTCGCTTCGCCCTTAACATAAATATGAGGAGCATCGGGTGTCGCTGCCGCGAGTGCATCAAAACTAAGTACGTTTAAAGCCAGTGCACTACCTAAAACAAGAGTCAGTGTTTTCATTAGTCGATCCTTTAATTTTGTAAATGCTATTAAAGACCTTACGTGGTTAATTAAATATGAACAAGCACAAAAAAACAGGCAATTGCCTGTTTTTTGTTAAGCGTTGTAACTGTGCCTACAACGTTATTTATTTTTAATTACGTATAAACCTAATTAAACACTACAACGTTTATAGTTACGGTATTTTGGTAACCAGTAATTTTTGTCGATTGCTGCCCATAACGCATCATCAGTAATCTCAAGAGCAACGCCCTCTTCGATTGCTTTTTTAGCAATGGCAAATGCAATACGCTTACTTAGCGTTTCAATTTCAGTTAAGGCTGGTAATAAACTGCCTTTACCTGTGTTTGCACGCGGCGACGACTCTGCAAGCATTTCGCTAGACACACTTAACATAGCATCTGTAATGCGTGTCGCTTTAGCGGCAATAACCCCTAAACCAATACCAGGAAAAATATAGCTATTGTTACATTGTGGGATTGGGAAAATTTCACCGTTGTGTTCAACCGGATCAAACGGGCTACCTGTTGCAACAAGCGCCTTACCGTCAGTCCACTTAATCACATCAGCAGGATGCGCTTCTACCTGCTTAGATGGATTACTCAATGGGAAAATAATTGGCTGTTCACAACCGGCGTGCATTGCACGAATAGCCTGCTCAGTAAACAAACCAGGTTGGCCTGAAACACCAATTAAAATGTCTGGTTGTGCACAGTGCATAACATCAAGAAGTGATGCGTATTCACCGCTGTAAGTCCAATCACTTAACGAGCCTTGCGGTTGTGCAAGTGCTTGTTGGAAATCGCGTAAGCCTTCCATACCCTCTGAAAGTAGGCCAAAACGGTCAACCATAAATACTTGGCTACGCGCTTGAGCTTCTGTAATACCTTCAAAAACCATTTGGCTAATAATTTGCTCAGCAATACCACAACCAGCAGAACCTGCACCCACAAAAACTACTTTTTGTTGGCTTAGGGTTGAATTTTTAACACGACACGCAGCAAGTAAAGAACCGACCGTTACAGCCGCAGTACCTTGAATGTCATCGTTAAAGCTACAAATTTCATTGCGGTAGCGCTTAAGTAACGGCATTGCATTTGGTTGTGCAAAATCTTCAAACTGAAGTAATACATTTGGCCAGCGACGTTTAACCGCTTTAATGAATAAATCTAAAAACTCATCGTATTCGTCTTGAGCAATACGCTTATGGCGTGCACCCATGTACATAGGATCGTTTAAAAGCTTTTCGTTATTAGTACCCACATCAAGCATTACAGGCAATGTGTATGCTGGGCTTATACCACCACACGCAGTGTAAAGTGACAATTTACCAATTGGGATACCCATGCCACCAATACCCTGATCGCCTAGGCCTAAAATACGCTCGCCATCAGTTACAACAATCACTTTTACTTTACCTTTGGTAGCGTTGCGTAAAATGTCGTCAATTTGGTAACGATCTTCATACGAAATAAATAAGCCGCGTGCGCTGCGATAAATGTCTGAGAATTTTTCACAAGCGTCGCCAACTGTCGGCGTGTAAATGATTGGCATCATTTCTTCAAGATGATCACGCACTAAACGGTAGTAAAGTGTTTCGTTGTTATCTTGAATCGCACGTAAGTAAATATGCTTATTAAGGTTGTCGGTAAAGCTAGAATACTGCTGATAACAACGCTCAACTTGCTCTTCTATTGTTTCAAAGCGAGGAGGAAGTAAACCAGCAAGATTGAAATTTTCGCGTTCTTTTTTACTAAAGGCACTGCCTTTATTTAATAGCGGTGTTTCAATTAGGCCAGGGCCAGAATGATGAATATATAAGTAGTTAGGATCAGTATTAGTTGTCATATTTCCAGGCTTTAACGGAGTCTTAAGTTATGATCTGTCATTATCAGTGTTAAAGGTTTAATTGCAACGACAATTAAGCTAATCAGACCATTGAGAGAAAATACATGCGGGCTTCACTGCCCACATGCATATTATACATAATTTAAAATTGTATAGTGGCGTTATTATCAGTTAAATCAGATAACGCAACACCTTCACGGCGAGGGTCCGCACCACCATATAAGGTATTATTTTTAACTTCAACTGCGTGTAAGCCTGAGTTTAAATCAATAATACGTACATTGTGGCCACGTTTAGTAAGCGCAGGCGCAATGGCTTCAATGGTTGTGCCTTTTTCAAGGCTGGTGTAATCGTTACGATTTGTTGTACGCGGTAAGTTAATAGCGTCTTGTGCTGATAAATTCCAGTCAATAACACCCACAACAACTTGTGCAACGTAATCTATGATACGACTACCACCAGGTGAGCCTACAATTAAACGTAAGCTGCCGTCTTTATTAAATACCATTACCGGTGACATAGAGCTACGCGGGCGTTTACCAGCCTCTACACGGTTTGCTACTAGCTTACCGTTTTTACGTGGCGATAACGAAAAGTCAGTTAGTTGGTTATTTAAAATAAAGCCGTTAACCATAACCGTAGAGCCAAACGCCATCTCAATTGAACTGGTCATCGAAACTGCATTACCTTTACTATCTACAATAGAGACATGCGAAGTAGAAGGTAACTCGTATGAATCATCCATTGCATAACTTAAGTACCCTACTGGATTACCGGCTACGGCTTTTTGGTCTGTTTCGGTAATTAATTTAGCGCGTGAGGCAATGTAATCTTTATTTAAAAGCTCTTTTGTAGGTACTTGAGTGAAATCGGGATCGCCCATGTACATATCGCGATCGGCAAATGCAATACGCGAAGCTTGGCTAAAGTAATGAATCGCCTTTTCGCCATTTGGTTTAAGTGCGCTCATATCTTTATGCTCAAGTAGGCCAAGCATTTGTAGTACTGCTACACCGCCACTACTTGGTGGCGCCATAGAACACACGTTATAAGCACGGTATTGTATACATACCGCATCGCGTTCTTTACTTTTGTAATCTGCTAAATCTTGCACACTTAATTTACCAGGGGCAATTTTAGAGTGCTGTACAGCATTAACCATTTGTTTAGCGTTTTCGCCTTTGTAAAATGCATCAATGCCCTGCTTTGCAATGTCTTTGTATAAATCAGCAAGTGGTTGATTCTTTTTAACGCTACCCGCTTCGATTAATTTACCATTTGGGTAAAAGTATTCGTTAATAATCGGCATGCTCAGTACGCCTGGGTTTAACTGGCGTGCTAATAAGCCATGTAAACGCGGCGAAATTACAAAGCCTTGCTCTGCAAGTTCAATAGCCGGTTTAAAAAGCGCTTCCCACGGCAAGGTACCGTATTGTTTATGCGCGCTTGCAAAGGCATGTAAAATACCAGGCACACCAACAGAGCGCCCACCTACTACTGCTTCAATCCATTTAACGGCTTTACCGTGCTTATCTAAAAACAGCGTTTCGTCTGCATTTGCAGGTGCTGTTTCGCGGCCATCAAAACTAGTCAGCTTATTGTTTGCTTTGTTGTAGTACATCATAAATGTACCACCGCCAATACCTGACGATTGCGGTTCAACTAAAGTAAGCACTAGTTGAGTAGCAATGGCAGCATCTACGGCACTGCCGCCTTGGGCTAAAATTTGTTGACCGGCTCTTGAGGCATATGGATTTGCAGCAGCAACCATGTATTTATCACCTTGCACTACTTTTTTATGGATTAATCCAGTAGCGGCTTCAGGTTCGCGAGTTTCAATTTGAGTTGCTTGCTGTGCAAATGAAGGCAGTGATACTGCGCACAGTCCAATGGCAAATAATGAGTTAAGTTTAAAATGCATAAAAATACTAAAAACACTTAATTACGTAGTTGTATTTGGCATCTTAAAGTTAAACGGGCACAATATGCAAAAATTTTGACTAAAAAAATATAATAAAATGCTTAATTTACCTATTCAACCTCGTTATATATTACCGCCTATAATTTTGCTGCTTTTTAGTACCATTTTTGCTGCATTTGATTTAAATAATTTACTTGAATTTAACCGAAGCTTAATTGATGAAGGTGAGCTGTGGCGAATTTTCACCAGCCAATTTGTTCATGCTAATTGGGCTCATTTGGGATTAAATGCCAGTGGTGTTTTATTAATATGGCTTTTGCATGGTGAATATACATCCCCTACTCGTTATGCGTTTAATATATGCTTGCTGGCATTATGGTGTGGACTCTGTGTGTATTGGTTTTGCCCAAGCATACATATTTACACTGGGTTAAGTGCTTTACTTCATGGCGTAATTATTTGGGGGGCAGTTAAAGATATAACTGTAGGGCTTAAATCGGGTTATTTATTATTTATAGGCGTATGGATTAAAATAGCGTTTGAGCAATTTAGCGGCCCAAATGCCGATATAGGAAAACTTATTAACTCCACAGTGGCCATTGATGCACATTTAATTGGAGTTATAGGTGGGACTATACTTGCCATACCACTGGCTATAGAACTCTTAAAAAAGCAAAAATAGCGCATAAGCTATTGCTCCTCTAATAAAAAC
>NZ_WTKW01000012.1:0-27909 GCF_011378745.1 Pseudoalteromonas sp. Z1A6 | reverse complement strand
ACACAAGTTAGAAACTCCATTAAGTGAAAAAGAACTACCTGAATTAGCTAAACGATTTGGTAAACTTTTAAACCCGCAATCAAACCAAAATAAAAAGAATTAAACCTATGACAAAGTGGCTGCTTATTATTTTTGCCATGGTGTTTGTACCAAATGTAAGCGCAGAAGGAATTGATGCGCTTACTATTACAACAAACGCTGATGGCACACAAGATTACTCAGTAACGTTACAAGTTTTAGCAATTATGACGGCGCTGAGTTTTATACCGGCTGCCATAATTATGATGACCTCCTTTACACGAATAATTGTTGTACTCGCCATTTTGCGCCAAGCGATTGGTTTGCAGCAAACACCGTCGAACCAAGTGTTATTAGGGATGTCGCTTTTTCTAAGTATTTTTATAATGTCGCCTATTTATCAGCAGGTAAACGAGCGAGCTATAGAACCTTACTTAAATGAGCAGGTTACTTCAGTACAAGCTTTAGAGCTGGCTAAAGAGCCAATGAAAGCATTTATGCTTTCGCAAGTGCGTTTAAAAGATTTAGAAACGTTTGCTAAAATTGCCGGTTACGATCAGCTAGATTCGCCACAAGATACACCGTTAATAGTGCTTATACCCGCCTTTGTAACCAGCGAATTGCAAACCGCATTTATAATAGGGTTTATGTTTTTTATCCCATTTTTAATTGTTGATTTAGTGGTCGCCTCAGTATTAATGGCGATGGGTATGATGATGCTTTCACCCATGATTGTGTCCTTACCGTTTAAAATTATGTTATTTGTACTTGTAGACGGTTGGAGCTTAGTGATGGGGACTCTAGCCAAAAGCTTTGGTTTAGGGACTTAGTATGCAAAGCATTAACATGACCCAACAATAGGAGTACAACATGGAACCGGAAATTTTTGTTGATATCCTAAGTGACGCTCTTTTTTTAGTTATTAAGCTGGTGTCTGCAATTGTAGTCCCAGGCTTAATTATTGGTTTAGTTGTGGCTGTGTTTCAGGCCGCAACGTCTATCAATGAACAAACATTGAGCTTTTTACCTCGTTTATTAATTACCATTAGTGCGCTTATTGTGGGTGGGCATTGGCTTACTCAAGAGCTAATGGATTTTTTTACTCGCCTAGTATTACTTATTCCTGAAATTGCAGGTTAAGCGTGGAATACCCCTTTGCTGTCGTTATTCAATGGTTGAGCGATTTTTTGTTGCCGCTGGTACGCATTAGCTCAATGATTATGATTATGGCTGGTTTGGGGGCTAAAAATGTTCCTACACGTATAAAAATGGGTTTATCGGTTGTTGTAACTTTTGTTGTAGTTCCTGTTCTGCCCCCAGCTACATTCACTAATTTATTTTCGTTTGAGATGATTTTAGTCGTTATTCAACAAATGCTGATTGGTGTTGCTATTGGTTTTGCATCTATACTTTTACTAAATACTTTTGTGTTAGCAGGGCAAATACTCGCGATGCAAACCGGTTTAGGTTTTGCTTCGGTTATTGACCCTTCTAATGGTGCGAGTGTGCCTGCTGTGGGCCAGTTTTTTCTTATTTTGGCGACGCTATTATTTTTTGCTTTTAACGGTCATTTAATGATGATTCAAATGGTGGTGCATAGTTTTCAAGTGCTACCCATTGATGGCACATGGTGGTCTGTAGATCATTACTGGGACATAGTGACCTGGGGTGGCTGGATGTTTACTACAGCACTGGTACTCTCACTTGCACCGCTTACCGCGATGCTCGTTATTAATATGTCGTTTGGTATTATGACGCGTGCAGCACCGCAATTAAATATTTTCTCTATTGGTTTTCCGTTTACCTTGGTAGCGGGGCTTATTATTATTTGGGCGACACTAGGTAACTTTGTTACTCAGTTTGAGTTTCAATGGTTAAAAATGGTTGAGCTAATGTGTACTTTAGTTGGTTGCTCACCTTAGGAGAAAGTCATGTCTGAAGACTCAGGACAAGAAAAAACAGAAGAACCCACATCCAAAAAACTTGAAGAATCTAAAAAGAAAGGCCAAATAGCGCGCTCAAAAGAGCTAGGTACCATGTTTGTACTTATTTTTTCGGCTATATCGCTTTTGATGTATGGGCCAGAAATTGGCAAAGGTTTATACAATGTAATGGGCCGAACCCTTAGCTTAAATCGCAACGAAGCCTTTGATACCACTAAAATGTTTGCCGTATGGGGAGAGGTTGCAGACGCTTTAATGTTTCCTATGGCTATGTTTGTATTAATTATAGTTTTGGCTGCATTTATTGGGAATACGTTACTAGGTGGTTTTAATTTTAGCTGGGAAGCCGCTGCACCTAAAGCAAGTAAAATGTCGCCAATGAAAGGCTTTAAACGTATGTTTGGCCCGCAAGCGGCTATTGAGCTTGTAAAGTCACTTTTAAAATTTGGTTTGGTTGCAAGTTTTGCTATATTTTTAATTAATACCTATTTTGATGAAATACTGCATTTAAGTTTAGAAAGTGCACCAGGTAATATTATCCATGCCTTAGAGATTTTAGGCTGGATGTTTTTAGGCCTTTCATGCACTTTAATTATTATTGCGGCTATTGATGCACCATTTCAAAGTTATAACCATAACAAACAACTTAAAATGACAATGCAAGAGATTAAAGATGAGTATAAAAACTCTGAAGGTGACCCACAAATAAAAGCGCGTATTAGGCAAACACAAAGGCAAATGTCGCAAAATCGTATGATGCAAGATGTCCCTGACGCTGATGTTATTGTTACCAACCCAACTCACTACTCAGTAGCATTAAAATACGATACAGAGCGCGCAGGAGCGCCAATAGTGCTTGCTAAGGGTATCGATGAAATGGCGATGCAAATTAGAAAAGTAGCAATAGGGAATGAAGTACCTATTTTAGAATCCCCTATGTTGACCCGAGCGCTTTATCATACGGCTGAAGTAGGAGAGCAAATACCCGATCAGCTATTTACTGCAGTAGCGCAAGTTTTAGCGTATGTATTTCAGCTTAAGCGCTTTAATAAAGGGCGCGGTAAACGTCCAACTAAGCTCAATAACAAGCTCCCAATCCCCGATGCCTACAAGTATTAAACCGTTAACTTAGTAACTTGGAATAGTTATTGCTAATTCTACGTAGTGTCAATTTTTTGAAATTGTAGAATTATGAGTTTTAAAGCGGTATTACAACAACTTAACAGAGACAAAAAAGACTATGCCAAAGGGGTAGGTACTCCTTTGCTTGTGCTTGCAGCCTTGGGAATGGTGATCTTACCGTTACCGCCATTTTTACTCGATATCCTTTTCTCGTTTAATATTGCCCTCGCATTAGTGGTTTTACTCGTGACTGTTTACACGATGAAGCCGGTTGAGTTTGGTATATTCCCCTCTGTATTACTAATCGCTACGATTATGCGTTTAGCGCTTAACGTTGCCAGCACTCGAGTTGTATTACTTGAAGGTCATAATGGTGGTGATTCTGCCGGTAAAGTAATTGAAGCGTTTGGCTCAGTTGTTATTGGTGGTAACTACGCAGTTGGTTTGGTCGTATTTTTAATCCTTATTATTATTAACTTTGTGGTAATTACCAAAGGTGCTGGGCGTATTTCTGAGGTATCTGCACGTTTCACCCTTGATGCAATGCCGGGTAAACAAATGGCAATCGACGCCGATTTAAACGCTGGTTTTATCAGTGCTGAGCAAGCGCGTGACCGCCGCGAGGAAGTAACTCGCGAAGCCGATTTTTACGGCTCAATGGATGGTGCGAGTAAATTTGTAAAAGGCGATGCCATTGCAGGTATTGTTATATTAATCATCAATATTGTTGGTGGTTTATTTGTCGGTATGATTCAACATAATTTGAGTTTTGGCAACGCAATGGAAGTATATACATTACTTACCATTGGTGATGGCTTAGTTGCTCAACTCCCTTCTTTACTGCTTTCAATTGGTACCGCGATTGTTGTAACACGTCAAAATGAGTCGCTCAATATGGGTGATCAATTTAAGAAACAACTAGGTAACGAAAAATCACTCTTTATTGCTTCAGGTATTTTGATCATCATGGGTTTAGTGCCTGGTATGCCGCATTTTGCTTTTTTAAGTTTAGGTGCGTTATTGGGTTATTTAGCTTACTACACACAGCAAACTAAGTTAAAAGCCGCTGCAGCAGAAGCCGAAGAAGCCGCCAGTGGCGGAAGCGCTGCAACAGGTATTGCCAATAAACAAGAGCAAAAAGAACTTGGTTGGGATGATGTTCAGCAGGTTGACGTAATTGGCCTAGAAGTAGGTTACAGATTAATTCCGTTGGTAGATCAATCTCAAGGTGGTGAGCTACTTAATCGTATTAAAGGTGTACGTAAAAAGCTTTCTCAAGAACTTGGTTTTTTAGTACCACCTGTTCATATTCGCGATAATTTAGAGCTTGATCCAAATGCTTACAGAATAACGCTAATGGGTGTTTCAACCGGTGAAAGCGAACTTAAACATGGCGACGAGCTAGCGATTAACCCAGGGCAAGTATTTGGTCCTATTAAAGGGGTTGAAACTAAAGATCCTGCGTTTGGCCTTGATGCAGTATGGATCAAGCCTGATCAAAAAGATGAAGCGCAATCACTAGGTTATACCGTTGTAGATTCAGCCACGGTAGTCGCCACTCATATTAGCCAGTTATTAACTAACAGTGCGGCGTTGCTACTAGGGCATGAAGAAGTTCAAAACCTGCTTGATATGCTTGCTAAAAGCCATCCTCGCTTAGTAGAAGGACTAGTACCTGATGTGCTGCCATTAACTGCAATTGTAAAAGTACTGCAAAATTTATTGAATGAAGGTGTAGCTATTCGCGATATGCGCTCAATTGTTCAAACCCTTGTTGAGTATGGTCCGCGTAGCCAAGACCCTGATGTATTAACGGCTGCAGTGCGTATTTCTCTGCGTAGGTTAATTGTTCAAGATGCGGTGGGCATGTCATCAGAAATCCCTGTCATAACCTTGGCACCTGAGTTGGAACAGATGTTGCATCAGTCATTACAAAATGCAGGCGATGAAGGTGCCGGTATTGAGCCTGGACTTGCAGAGCGACTTCAAGTGTCATTGACACAAGCGCATCAAAATCAAGAAATGGCCGGTGAACCTTCTATATTGCTAACGTCAGGAATGTTACGCACTGTGTTATCTCGTTTTGTTAAGTACACCATTCCAGGATTGAGAGTGATGTCTTATCAAGAGGTACCAGACGAAAGACAGATCAAGATTGTTAGCTCTGTAGGCCAACAATAAGATTTTAACAGGGGTTGAATCATGAAAATTAAACGTTTTTTTGCTAAAGATATGCGCACAGCACTTAAAGAAGTTAAAGATGAGTTAGGTGTTGATGCGGTTATTATGTCAAATAAGAAGCTGGCTAACGGTGTAGAAATTGTAGCGGCAGTTGATTATGACAAAGCAGCCCCTAAAGTAGCAGCGCAACCACAACGTACTGTAGAGCCGCGTGCTCAAGCACCACAGCAAAGTATGCATAATTTTGTAAAACCAGAGCCTCAGCGTGCCAAACCAGAGCCGCAGGCAAAAGTGGCTGACAGCCTACAAGCTTTATTAGAGCGCCAATCACCGCGTCCTCGCTCCCCTGAACTTGCATCAATGTTTTCACAATCAGGTATTGATACTACAGATAACTATCAAGAACCAGTTATGGAACAGCGTACTAAAAATATGTTTGCTCCTGAAAATGCAGCGCCAGTTCGTCCACAAACTCAAGCGGATAGCTTAGGTTTTGATGATTTAGACAGCGACTTTGATGATTTAGATAGTCCAGTAACTGCTCGCCAACAAACACCCAATAATGAAAGCGAAGAAATGACAACAATGCGTGAAGAAATGAACGCAATTCGTCAATTGCTTGAGCATCAAGTATCGGGCTTAATGCAGCAAGATATGGCGCGTCGCGATCCAACACGCGCTTGCATGGTTGACCGCTTAGTCGGTATGGGTATTGATAAAGAAGTAGCGCAACAAATGGCATGTTTTGTACCTGATGATGTATCTCGTAAGCAAGGCTGGAAAGCGTTGTTAACGATGGTCGAAGATCAAATGCAAACAACCAATAATGAAATACTTCGCCAAGGTGGTGTATATGCGTTAGTGGGTCCAACAGGTGTTGGTAAAACAACAACAGTTGCTAAGCTTGCAGCGTTAGGCGCACAAAAATATGGCGCTGATAAAGTGGCCTTAATAACCACTGATACATACAGAATTGGTGCTTATGAACAGCTTGCTACTTACGGCCGTATTATTGGTTGTGGTGTAAAGCAAGTTAAAGATGCTAATGAATTAGCTGAAGTTTTATATCATTTACGAAATAAACGTCTAGTATTAATTGATACAGCAGGTATGAGTCAGCGAGATTTACGTTTAACTGAGCAGTTAAACACGTTAATGCGTAACCAACGTGTGGATATTCGCAGCTACTTAGTACTAAGCGCGACGGCACAAATTAATGTATTACAAGAAACAGTACGTCACTTTAAAAAAGTACAGTTAAGTGGTTGTATTTTCACTAAGTTAGATGAATCATTAAGTTTGGGTGAGATTATTAGTATTGCGATTCAAAATCGCCTTCCAATAGGGTATCTTACTAACGGTCAACGAGTGCCAGAAGATATTCGTGTTGCAAATGCTGAAAAACTAGTGAAAAAGGCTGAGCAGTTATATTTAAAAAGAACAAAAGCACAACATTCAAGGCACCAAGCAGTGGCGCCAAGTACAGTAGGGATGTATGATTAACACAGTATTAGATCAAGCAAGCGGCCTGCGCAAAATGAGTCAAAACAATAACAACGGCGTAAAAGTTATCGCTGTAACCGGTGGTAAAGGTGGGGTGGGGAAAACAAATGTTTCTCTAAATACCGCTATTGCACTAGGGCAACAAGGTAATAGAGTATTAGTGCTGGATGCTGACCTAGGTTTAGCAAACTGTGATGTGATGCTTGGTTTACGTGTAGAGCGCAATTTATCACACGTTTTGTCAGGTGAATGTGAGCTTGACGAGATTTTAGTTGAAGGGCCTGCTGGTATTAAAATTGTACCTGCTACATCGGGCTCGCAAAGTATGGTTGAATTATCGCCATCTGAGCATGCCGGGCTAATTCGTGCATTTAGCGAATTGAATACCGAATTTGATATTTTAATTGTAGATACAGCCGCTGGTATTTCAGACATGGTGCTAAGCTTCTCACGAGCAGCACAAGATGTAATGGTTGTAGTGTGCGATGAACCAACATCAATAACCGATGCTTACGCACTTATTAAAGTATTAAGCCGCGAGCACGGTGTTTATAAGTTCAAAATTGTTGCCAATATGGTCCGCAGTATGCGTGAAGGCACTGAATTGTTTGCAAAACTATCTAAAGTTACCGATCGCTTTTTAGATGTTTCAATGGAGCTAGTAGCAACGGTTCCTTATGACGAAAATATGCGCAAAGCAACACGTCGCCAAAAGGTGATTGTTGAGCTCTTTCCAAGTTCGCCAGCCGCTCTCGCGTTTAAAGCGCTGGCGACAAAAGCAGTTAAATGGCCAATACCAAATCAACCATCTGGGCATTTAGAGTTTTTCATTGAGAAACTAGTAAACGGCTAATTATGACAACATTGGTGAATAGAGCTATGGGATATCAATCAACACAAAACTTAAATGTGATTGTTGAGAAACATGCATCACTTGTTAAAAAAGTGGCATGTCATCTAATTGCTCGATTACCACCTAGCGTTCAGCTTGATGATTTAATTCAATCAGGAATGATAGGTTTAATAGAAGCTTCAAAAAACTTTGATGCAACAAAAGGCGCAAGCTTTGAAACCTTCGCCGGTATTCGTATTCGCGGGGCTATGCTTGATGAAATGCGCCGTGGTGATTGGGCTCCTCGTTCAGTACACCGTAAAAGCCGACAAGTTGCAGAAGCAATTACTGGGCTCGAAAGCAGTCTGAATCGCGAACCAACAGATACAGAAGTTGCTGAAAAACTTGAAATTTCACTCAATGAGTACCATCATATTTTAAATGATGTTAATACCAGTAAAGTATTAGGTATAGAAGACCTTGGTGTAGATGAGGATGTTATTACTCCCGTAGGCCAAGATTTAGCGCTAGACAAACCTTTTAATAATGTTAAAAATGATCGGTTTAATGAGTCTTTGCTAAATGCAATAAAGTCATTACCAGAGCGTGATGCAATGGTACTTTCTTTATACTATAACGATGAAATGAATTTAAAAGAAATAGGACATATACTCGATGTAAGTGAATCGCGTGTAAGTCAGATACATGGTCAGGCGATGATTAAGCTTAAAGCTAAAATCAATGACTGGATAAACTAGTAGTAAGTAAACTAAGGTTAATACCTCACTGGGGGATGTTTTGGA
Source organism: Pseudoalteromonas sp. Z1A6 (assembly GCF_011378745.1). Taxonomy (NCBI): domain Bacteria; kingdom Pseudomonadati; phylum Pseudomonadota; class Gammaproteobacteria; order Alteromonadales; family Pseudoalteromonadaceae; genus Pseudoalteromonas; species Pseudoalteromonas sp. Z1A6. The sequence goes on along the minus strand of NZ_WTKW01000012.1, from coordinate 19,507 downwards.
TAAAAACATGAAAATTCTTGTAGTTGATGATTTTTCAACGATGAGACGAATTATAAAAAACCTATTACGTGACTTAGGTTTCACTAACGTTCAAGAAGCTGATGACGGGTCTACAGCTCTGCCTATGTTACAAAATCAAGTATTTGATTTTGTGGTTACAGATTGGAATATGCCGGGAATGCAAGGTATTGACCTTCTAAGAGCAATTCGTGCAGATGATAAGTTAAAACATATCCCTGTATTGATGGTAACGGCAGAAGCTAAAAAAGAACAAATAATTGCTGCAGCGCAAGCTGGCGTTAATGGTTATATTGTTAAGCCATTTACGGCTGGAACATTAAAAACTAAATTAGAAAAAGTATTTGAACGCTTAGGCTAATGATGGGGGAGAGGCTTATGTCAGCACCAGCTGCGCCTCAAATAACGTTAGAACAAGCTCGTCAACTCGTCATTTATTTAGAAAACGATGAGCAAGATAAAGCTAATCAGTTGATTTTAGAGACAGCTTCGCAAGAGCAGTCTAAATTATTTGCTGAAGTTGGGAAGTTGACTCGTCAACTGCACGAAGCACTTAAAAGCTTTGAGCTTGATACTCGCTTAACTAACATAACGACAGATGCGATTCCAGATGCTAAAAAGCGGCTTAATTATGTTATAGAAATGACAGAAAATGCGGCTAATAAAACAATGGATGCTGTTGAGGCTAGTTTACCTATAGCTCAGCAACTTGCAGATGAAATATCTCATATCAAACCGACATGGGATCGTTTAATGAGCCGGGAGATTGAGCTTGGTGAGTTTAAACAACTTTGCCATAGTATCGATGAGTTTATGAATAACTCTCATCATAAAACGGATGAGCTTCAAAGCTTAATGACAAATGTACTAATGGCTCAAGACTATCAAGACTTAACAGGTCAAGTTATTCGCCGTGTTATAGAACTTGTTAGAGAAGTAGAAGAAAGCTTACTTCATCTTTTAACAGCGTTTGCTGAACGAGATGACAGTGACAACACAGCGAATAAAGTAGAACAACAAAAAATAAAAGAACCAGTTGCCACACAAACTTTAGCAGGTCCTGAAGGCCCTATTATTGATAAAGAATCGCGTAATGATGTTGTATCTGATCAAGATGAAGTCGATGATCTTTTATCAAGTTTGGGCTTCTAAGAGGAGAGTAACTGCATGTTTGAAGTCGATGAAGATATTTTACAAGACTTTCTTGTAGAGGCAGGAGAAATCCTAGAGCTTTTATCTGAACAGTTAGTTGAACTGGAAAATAATCCAGAAGATACCGAGTTACTAAATGCCATATTTAGAGGCTTTCACACTGTAAAAGGTGGTGCAGGCTTTTTAGCTATGACAGAACTTGTTGATGCTTGCCACGGCGCTGAAAACGTATTTGATTTACTACGTCAAGGCGTGCGAACGGTCAATTCAGAGTTAATGGATGTTATTTTACAAGCGCTCGACACCATTAATGAAATGTTCGCGACTATCCAAAATAGGGATAAGCCAGAACCAGCAGATCCTGAGTTACTTCAAACCCTCCACATTTTGGGCCTACCTCCAACAGAAGCCGAGCTTAACGGAGTCGCTTCAGAAACTGACGTTGAACAACCTCTTGATGAAGTAGTTGATACGCCAATAGCTGATGAGGAAGATCCATTTGCATTTGATGAAATGTTTAGCGGAACTCCTTCGGTTAGTGATGCTGAAATAAACGAAATCACTGAAGATGAATTTGAAAACTTACTTGATGAACTACACGGTAAAGGACAAGGTCCTGCAGTTGAAAAGCCAGTAGCAAGTAGTAGTGATTTTAATGGTGATATTACTGATGATGAATTTGACAGCTTATTAGACGAGTTACATGGAGTTGGCAGTTTTGGTGAGGTTGCGAGTAAAGCACCTGAGCAAAGTAGTGTAGTTAAAGCACCTGTAGAACCAGCTAAACCAGCGTCAAATACTGCTAATTCATCAGATGATGAAATTAGTGATGATGAATTTGAAGCGCTTCTTGATGAACTTCATGGTAAAGGCACTGCACCTAAATCAATAGAAAGCACTCCAGCTGTGAAACAGCCCAATATCCCAGCTAAACCAGCTGCAAAAGCGAGTGTGCCTGTAAAAAAACCAGAACCTGTAAAAGCACCCGCTTCTAAACCGGTAGAAAAACCGGTTGCTAAAGCAGCGCCAGCAACGCCCAAAAAATCAGCGCCACCAGCAGCAGAGACGACAGTTCGCGTAGATACAAAACGACTTGACCAAATTATGAATATGGTTGGTGAGTTAGTACTTGTGCGAAATCGTTTGGTTAGTTTAGCGACCAATTCAGACAGTGAAGCAATGGGTAAAGCAATCTCTAACTTAGATGTAGTGACTGCTGATATTCAAGGCGCGGTTATGCAAACGCGAATGCAACCAATTAAAAAGGTATTTGGTCGTTTCCCTCGCGTAGTACGCGATTTAGCACGCAGCTTAAACAAAGACATTGACTTACAACTTGTAGGTGAAGAAACCGATTTAGATAAAAACTTAGTGGAAGCACTAGCCGATCCGCTTGTGCATTTAGTTCGAAACTCAGTTGACCACGGTATTGAAATGCCAGCTGTTCGTGAGGCTGCCGGTAAGCCTAGAACAGGTAATGTTACTTTATCAGCGTCTCAGGAAGGCGACCATATTTTGTTGACCATTAAAGATGATGGCGCTGGTATGGATGCTGAGAAACTGAAAAAAATAGCAATTAGTAAAGGCGTGCTCGATCACGATCAAGCGAGTCGACTTTCTGACACTGAAGCATACAACCTAATTTTTGCACCTGGCTTTTCTACAAAAGAAGAGATATCTGATATTTCAGGTCGTGGTGTTGGAATGGATGTGGTGAAAACTAAAATCACCCAATTAAACGGCTCTGTAAGTATTCAATCTGAGTTAGGTGTAGGTACTATTTTAGAGATAAAAGTACCACTTACCTTAGCCATATTACCGACCTTAATGGTAATTGTTGGCGCACAAACATTTGCGTTACCACTTGCAGGTGTTAGTGAAATATTCAACTTAGATTTAACGAAAACAAATGTGGTTGATGGGCAATTAACAATTATTGTGCGTAAAAAGGCAATACCGTTATTCTACCTCGAGCACTGGTTAGTTAAAGGCTCAGATCGTTCACAGCGAAAAGCAAAAGGCCATGTAGTTATTGTGCAAATTGGTACGCAGCAAATTGGTTTTGTTGTTGACTCATTAATTGGCCAAGAAGAAGTAGTGATTAAGCCGCTTGATGCGTTACTTCAAGGAACACCAGGTATGGCGGGTGCTACAATAACTTCGGATGGTGGCATTGCACTGATTTTAGACGTTCCAAACATGTTAAAACATTACGCAGGCTAATAATAAAGTAGGTATATATTTAATATATACCTACGCATAAATTTAATAAGAGAGCTAAATGGCCGTTAAAGTTTTAGTTGTTGATGATTCAAGCTTTTTTCGCCGCAGGGTAAGCGAAATTCTTGAGCAAGATAGCGACATACAAGTTATAGGCTTTGCTGTGAATGGCAGAGAAGCTGTTGAAAAAGCAGCTCAGCTACGTCCAGATATGATCACTATGGATGTCGAAATGCCTGTGCTTGATGGTATTAGCGCAGTTAAAGAGATAATGGCGAGTAATCCAACGCCTATCTTAATGTTTTCATCACTAACACGTGATGGCGCAACAGCAACGTTTGATGCGCTAGATGCTGGAGCAATGGATTTTTTACCGAAAAAATTTGAAGACATCGCTCGCAATAATGAAGACGCTATAAAGCTTTTACAAAATAAAGTGAAAGATATAGGGCGAAGACGTTTACCGCGAACGTTTAAGGCTGCAACACCACCTAAGCCAGTAATATCAACTAAACCGATAACAAGCTCACTTTCGCAAAGAACAAACACACTAACGCCTTCGATAAAACAACCCGATAGAAGCTTTCAAAGAGCAGCCCCTACAACATCGTCAGGTTCAAATATTGCCTCAATGCGAGCAAGTGGAAAGCAATACCAGCTTGTGGCTATTGGCACTTCTACAGGTGGCCCTGTTGCACTACAAACTATACTGACTCAATTGCCAGCTAATTTCCCTCACCCTATTTTACTTATTCAGCATATGCCTGCGGCTTTTACACCTGCTTTCGCAGCACGCTTAAATGGTCTGTGCCAAATAAAAGTGAAAGAAGCGCAACAAGGTGACCGCTTACAACCAGGAACGGCTTATCTAGCGCCTGGCGGACAGCAGATGATGGTAGAAGGGCGTGGTGCAAATAGAACACTGCGCGTATTTGAAGATCATAGCGAGAGAATAAGTTATAAACCGAGTGTAGATGTAACGTTTGCCAGTGCAGCAAAAACGTATCAAGGCGATGTGCTTGCTATTGTTTTAACAGGCATGGGCGCTGATGGACGTGACGGTGCAAGAATGTTAAAGCAAACGGGTGCAACTATTTGGGCACAGGATGAGAAAAGCTGTGTTGTTTATGGAATGCCTCAAGCCATTGCTAATGCGGGGCTTTCGAGTGAAAGCTTAGCATTAAGCGATGTTGCAGCACGTATCAAGAGAGAGGTAGGTTGTGGATAAACTCTCAATATTTGGACTATTTGTAGCACTGGGTGCAATAGGTCTAGGTTACTCTTTAGAAGGCGGCGTTGTTTCTGCTTTATTTAATGGTCCTGCCCTTATTATTGTATTAGGCGGCACGCTTGGCGCTGTTATGTTACAAACATCAGCAAGTACCTTTAAAAAAATGCTAAATATGAGCTCTTGGGTTTTTGTTGCGCCACAATATGATATTGAAGATGCAATAGAGCAAGTTAAGCGATGGTCTCATAAGGCACGTCAAGAAGGTTACTTAGCGCTTGAAAACGAAGCGCTAGCTCACCCAGATGCATATGCAGCAAAAGGTTTAAGCTTGCTTGTAGATGGCTGCTCAGAGCAAAAAATACGTGACACGCTTGAAATTGATTTACTGCTAGAACGCGATCGTTTACTTGAAGCTGCGCGTGTTTATGAAGCGATGGGGGGCTACAGTCCTACCATTGGTATTTTAGGTGCTGTGCTTGGTTTAATACAGGCAATGTCGTTTATTACCGATCCACAAATGCTTGGTGCAGGCGTTGCAACGGCATTTATCGCGACCATTTATGGTGTTGGTTTAGCTAATTTATTGTTTTTACCTATGGCAAATAAGTTAAAACAGCGTGTAGAGCAAAAAATGCTTTACCATGAAATGCTTGCCGAAGGTGTGATTGCAATAAGCGTTGGCGAAAGCCCAGTAAATATAGAATTAAAGCTTGAAGCCTACCGTGTAGAGCGTCCTAATTTAGTGGACGAATAACATGCTACGCCGACGACTTCGTCACTCTGCTCCAAAAAATCAACATACAGAGCGTTGGCTTGTATCGTATGCCGATTACATGACCATTATGTTTGCTTTTTTTGTGGTGCTGTATGCGATAGCGATCAACAAAGAAGAACAATTTCAAATATTGTCAGACTCCCTTGAACACGTTTTTGATAAATCTGCCCGCCAGCACTCCCAGCAAGGTGAGGGCGTCAATGGTAATGGAATATTGACTGATAGAGTGACACCTGAACAAGAAGTTCTTTATGGTGAAAGTATTTTAAAAGAAGAACAAGGTCCAGAGTTACTCGATGGTCAAAGTGATACAAGTAACATACAACAGAAATATTTAGGTAAACCACTTGATAGCTTACTTACTAAACTGCAGTCAGCGCTCATTGATGAAATTCGTGATGGAGAAGCCAGTTTAGAGCTTAATCAAGATTGGCTGATTATAGAGCTAAGCTCAGGTATGTTATTTTCAAGTGGTAGCTCAGTTGCACACTCTAGGGCAAAGCAAGTCGTCAAAATTGTTAAAGATATTATTGCTCCAGTAGATAACTATATTAGGGTGCGTGGCTATACTGATGATGAAAGTATTCGCAATGAAATATTTCGCTCAAATTGGGAACTCTCGGTTGCTAGAGCAACATCTATTTTAGTAGAGTTGGAAGCATTAGGTATTAATTCTGCCAGAATGGCGATAGAAGGTTATGGTCAATATTCACCTTTTGTAAGTAACGATACAGAACAAGGGCGAGCAGAAAATCGTAAAGTTGTTATTGCACTTTCTAAGTATGGTTTACCGCCAATACAAGACATTAAAGGTGATGAACAGGCCGTCAAGCCAGTAGTGGCAGAGCCTGAAATTGAGCTCCCTTCAGATGACGATACAATAAAAATAATTCGTTTGCCTCATGGTGGTATTCGCATAACAACGCGCAATGAACAGTAATTAGGATGTAATGTGAAGATTTGGACTGTCGCAAATCAAAAAGGTGGTGTTGGTAAAACAACAACAGCAGTGAGCCTTGCTGGTATTTTAGCTTTGCAGGGTAAGCGTGTGTTGCTTATTGATACAGACCCTCATGCATCACTCACTTATTACTTTGGCATTGACTCAGAAGATTTGGAAGTCAGCGTATATGATATTTTTGCGCGTGGCACGAGCATGCAAAGTGAAGAGATACTTCAAGCTTTATGCCCATCAACACTTGAAAACCTAGATATTTTACCCGCAACAATGGCGATAGCCACGCTTGATAGAAGCATGGGTAATAAAACAGGTATGGGATTAATACTAAAAAAAGCGCTTGCAAAAATCAGTGAACATTACGATTATGCCATTTTAGATTGCCCCCCAGTTTTAGGAGTGTTAATGGTTAATGCGCTTGCAGCAAGTGAGCGAATTTTAGTGCCAGTGCAAACGGAATTTTTAGCACTGAAAGGGCTTGATAGAATGATGCGCACTATGGAATTAATGCAAACCTCTCAAGCGAAAGATTATCAATATACTATAATCCCTACTATGTATGATAAACGTACTAAAGCATCGTTAGAAGCATATAAAACACTGCAAAGTACGTATGGTGATAAAGTCTGGCCAGGTGTGATACCGGTAGATACTAAATTTAGAGATGCAAGCTTTGCGCAAAAAGTGCCTGTAGAGTATTGTCCTCGTTCGCGTGGTGTATACGCATATAAAGCACTGCTAGAATATTTAATTGAACAAGGTTAATGAATGAGTAAGCAATTATTTGCTAATGAAAAAGTAATGAAACAATACCTAGGGGCTTTGTTATGTGAAGACGAGCCTGTAGATAACCTTGAGCCAGTCGCAAAATTACTTGAGCAAATGCCACACGACTCGCAGCAAGAACATATTCATTTAAAACCAAAAGAACAGATAAAAGCGGCAGAAAAAATATTTGATCAAGACTTACTTAATTCTGAAATTAAGCCAATAGTTGAACCTATTTTTGAAGCCGAAAAAGTTAATAAAGCCATTGACGATGAAGTAATAGAGCCGATAAGTACGATTACAGAAGAACCAGAACCACAGATTATAACCACTAGCCAATCTGACTATTTTGATGGTGAATTTCAGGCATTATTTTTTGAAGTTGCTGGTTTAACATTGGCTGTGCCATTAAAAGCATTAGGCGGTATACATCAACTAGGTGAAGTAAATCATTTATTTGGTAAGCCAAAGTGGTTTAAAGGCGTTATGCTCAACAGAGAAGAAAAGCTTAATGTTGTTGATACTGCTCGTTGGGTAATGCCAGAAAAGTATGATGATAAATTAGAGGCGTCTTTAGATTATCAGTATTTAATTACCTTAGGTGATAGCCAGTGGGGCTTATTAGCTGAAAAGTTGATAAATAACATTACATTGAGTAAAGAAGATGTAAAATGGCGTACAAATAAAAGTAAGCGCCCATGGCTTGCTGGTGTTATAAAAGAAAAAATGTGTGCTTTAATAGATGTAGATAATTTAAATATATTATTAGAGAAAGGCTTAGATAGCCGTCAGTAGTAATGACCATTACGGGGTAATAGCATGAATCAAGATAAATTACTGTCAGCAAATAAAAACGCAGATAATAATGATGAAATTTTACAGTGGGTTACGTTTAAGCTAGAGGAAGAAACCTACGGCGTAAATGTAATGCAAGTACAAGAAATACTTCGTTATACAGAGATAGCCCCTGTACCAGGTGCACCTTCTTACGTTATTGGTATTATTAACTTACGCGGTAACGTTGTAACTGTTATTGATACTCGTGCACGTTTTGGTTTGTTAGCTGCTGATGCAACCGATAATTCTCGTATATTAATTATTGAAGCTGAAGAGCAAGTTATCGGCATTTTAGCCGACAGCGTATCTGAAGTCGTTTATTTACGCAGCTCTGAGATCGATAGTGCACCAAATGTTGGTACTGAAGAAAGTGCTAAGTTTATTCAAGGCGTTTGTAATCGTGATAATGAGCTACTGATTTTAGTCGATTTAAACAAGTTACTCAGCGATGATGAATGGGATGAGTTAAGCGATATATAAGCTTTACCAAATAAATTATGCTGTTACTTAGTATAGCTATATCAGCGTTAGCGGTAGGACTTATATCGCTTGCGCTAATAATTGCATTAAAAAACAAACAAGTGAATGAAGTTAATGCTGTATTACAGCAGCTTAAAGATAGCTCAGAGCAAACTCATATTTTGCGAAGTGAAATTTCAGAGCTTAGAACAGGGCTTTTAAGTATTGGTAAGCGAGTGCTTGAGGTTGAGCAACAAAATCAAGATTTAATACAACAACAAGCTGCGCAAAAATACGATGACCCTGATGCTAAAATTTACTCTCGTGCAGTAAAAATGGTTGAGTTAGGTGCGGACCTCGATGAGGTGATACGCGAATGCGAATTACCGCGAGCAGAAGCCGAATTACTATTTTCACTACATAAACAAAAAGGCGCTTAGCGCCTTTTTAGTTATAAGCGTGTAAATAATCTCACGCTTTAATATTTAACTTACCTTGAAAGTCTTGCCAGCCTGGCGGAAATTGACCTCTTAATACATACGAAAACGCAATAAGCTCTGCAATTACATAATAAAGCTCTTTAGGGATTTCTTCCCCTAAGCTTAAATGCGACAACGTTTTAGCAAGCGCTGCATCTTCGTGGATCATAATTCCTTTTAATTTTGCCGCTGCAATTATTTCGTCAGCTAACTCACCAAACCCTTTTACGCTTACAGTGGGGGTGTTGCCAGCTTCGTATAAAAGCCCAATGGCTGACTTATTAATAGGTGTATCACTCATTACTAAACCTTAATATTAATAATTGCATGAGATTTATAAAATGCCTGATTATTTGCATCGCCTCGCTTTAAGTTGAGCTCTCCAACCTGTAAACCATGCTTAGCTAGTTTGGATCTTAAATTATCTAAGTGAGGGTGAGCAATTGCGCTTACTTCTTGGCTTGAGGCTAATAGCTGGCAATCGAGTGCTTTATCCATTAACTCAGCGGTAATCTGTAATTGCCCAATCTGTGCATAATCAAAGTTTAGCCTGACAAACCATACATTTTTATCTTCTAATTTATCTGCGCTTGGCTTTTTATATTGCCCCAATGTTATTTCTGTTTGGGCGGCCTCAGGCGGCAATTTCATTGGTAATAAAAATTGTGCAAGCGGGTTTGTGTCTGGTTGTTGACTTGGTGTTGAAACACTTACTTGGGTAAGTGTGTTTTTAACTTGTACGATTTCGCTAGCCAATGCTTGAACTTGAGCTTGCTGCAGTTGCTCAAGTATTTTTGCTCCCGCGTTTCCTGTTTTAAAAGTAGGTATGAGTACTTGTAAAAGTGCATCTAAGCCAGTTTGGTTATTAAAGCTTATCGGTGTTACTGATTGGCTAATTATAGGGGCTGCTAAAATACTCACTGCAACTTGTTCAAGTCCTTTAGTGAAGCTACTTTGTAGTGTATCACCCGTTAATTGAGATGGTTGTAAGGTGGCTAATACTTCACGCTGTATGGTCGCAGGGTTAACATTATTACTTGAGACCATGCGATTAAATGCTTGGTTAATTAAGCGAGTTAAATCGGGCGTGTCTTTTGTTGCTCTATTTGTAATGTCAGTAATTTGACTACTTAAAAGCTGTTTGTTACCAGCTAATCTATCCGTAGGGATTGTGGTATCAGGAAGCTTTAATAATGTGCTTAATAGCTTTGCTTCTATTGGTTGTAGCATTTGACTACGAGAGGCAATATTAGATAACGGCTCTGCTAATGGGAGAATGTTTTTAATCGTGGCTGAGTTTGCACTGTTTTGATTGTTGCCGTTTATTACTGGTTGCACTGAAGAGGTTATTTGCCCTTTAGTAACAATTTCACTTGTAGGCTTAATTAACGTATCAACTTTACTGTTAGTACTAATATTCAGAGCACTCAATTGACTCGCGTTTAAATTACTTGGCTTAGCGCTCGCCACTCCATTTTGAGTAATATTATTTGGCGTTGGCGTTGGCGTTGGCGTGTTAGCTGTTGTTATATTTGTAGATGATTGCCAAACACTAACACTTCCTTTTATTTGCTGAGTTAATTGTACAAGTGGCGGAAGTCTTGAAAAGTGCTCTGGTAAAGTATTGCTCGTATTACTATTTAACGCAGTACTTACATTTTGGGTAATATTCACTCTATTCAACGGTGATACTGTTAATTGCATAACTAAGCTCGGCCTTTGTATCGCAGATGATGCAGATGGCGGCATTAACTCAGATTTATTTGCTGCTGCAAAGGGCTTACTTTCAAAATATTTAACTGCATCATTAATTCGCGTTTTTAAATCACTAAAGCTATTTTGTAGCCACGATTTTATTGGGCTATTAGGTGTAAGCAGTGGGCTTGCTTTAATAGTGGACGCAGAAAAAGGTATTTCAGGGACACTGCTTTTTTGAGCTAAAAGTAACTCGTTAAACGGTTTAGAAAATGAGTTATTAAGCGTCACTTTTATATTATTAGTATCGGTTTTAATAAGTAATTTATCAGCCTGATTTATTAAATTTACCTTAATGGGGGTATTGGGTAGTTCACTAACTTGTTGATTAGTAATAGGCGTTGTAAACGAACCTGACTTTTGAGGATGGGTCAAAATAGCTAGTTTAGGTGTTGCTTGAAGTTGCGCACTAGGTAATAAGGCCACGAGTAATTTAGTAAGTTTAGTTTGGCTAAGTGGTTGCGTATGAATTGTATCTGCAAAGCGATTAATAACATTAAGCTGTGCGCCTTTGTTAGTAGTACTAACAACTACTTTTAAAGGCTGCTCGGTTAAAAGTAACTGCGCTACGTCTTTATTTATGGCAATACTGGCGTTAAGTTTATCAATTACTAATTTTGGGGTAGGGGACATAACCACTTGTAAATCCATTGGTTGGCTTTGTACCTCAGTGCCCGTGCTTACATAATTTAATAAACGCTGTAATTGTACTGGTTGATTTAAAGTAAGGGTTGTAGTGTTTGGCGTGATGTTGAGCTGTTTGCCATCGGGATTAAGTTGTATGTTAGCACTGGCTATTTTTTGTAAATTTTGAGGTGCGCTTGTAGTGCCAAGCCTTAATGTCTGCCAATGTTTATCAATAAATACATCAAGCGTAATCGAGTCTTTCGAAAATTGAATGTTTTTAGCCGCAAGTACCTCATTAGGTAATTGCGATAACTCATTGGTTTGAGGGTTCGTCGATTGATTGATAACCAATGAATTAGATAATGTTATTTGCGTTGGCGTATTCATTATTTTAAATCAAGTTTTCTCTATTTTAAGTGAATCGATTTTAAAGCAATATTCGTATTACCCTATCATTATGGTAGACTAACGCCTAATTTTTGGCAGAGAGAATCGTCATCTTGTTACACATTAAGTCCGTCACCTGCATCAAGCAAGATCGTTGTTTGTTTGCGGATCTTAATTTTAGCCTTAATAGCGGTCAAATCATGCAATTAGCGGGCCCTAATGGGGCTGGTAAAACATCGCTATTGCGTATTATCGCAGGCTTTTCTGTGCCTGATGAAGGAGCTGTTTTATTTCAAGAACAGCCTATATCTAAGTATTACGAAGAGTATGCCAGAGAACTACTCTTTATAGGCCACAAAACAGGTGTAAATACTCAGCTTAGTGCCGTTGAAAATGTTCGTCATTGGTTACAAATTAATGGCTACATAAACCAGCCTGACTTGTATCCCATTTTAGCGCAACTTGGCCTTGTTGGACTTGAAGATGTACCGGTTAGAATGTTATCTGCTGGACAACAAAGACGTGTAGCTTTGGTTAGGCTTTGGTTAAGTGATTCTAAATTATGGGTACTTGATGAGCCATTTACCGCGCTTGATAAAAGCGGTGTTGCTTTTTTGCAGCACCGATTTACTGAACACTTACAAAGCGGTGGTGCTATTTTATTAACGACTCACCAAGACTTAACGACCCATTTTAGTAACTTGCAAACGGTTACACTGGAGTATCGTCACTAATGACTCGTCAACATTCTTATTGGTTGCTATTTAGTGCGGTATTTACCAAAGATGTAAAACTTGCGTTTCGCCAGCGCGCTGAAATTGTAAATCCTATTTTGTTCTTCTTAATTGTAATTTCATTATTTCCGTTAGCAATCGGGCCTGAGCCTGGTTTACTAGCGAGAATGGCACCGGGAATTATTTGGGTTGCCGCATTACTTTCTACCATGCTGGGCTTGGATAAACTGTTTAGAGATGATTTTAATGATGGCTCATTGGAGCAGTTAATTGCATCGTCTTACCCGTTATCGTTAACCGTACTTGCTAAAGTGGCTGCTCACTGGGTGGTAACAGGTTTACCGCTTGTATTAATGACGCCGCTATTTGCATTGTTGTTAAACCTAGAAAGTACGGCGTTAACAGCGACTGTTTTAACATTATTATTAGGCACTCCACTATTGAGCTTTATTGGCGCAATAGGCGCAGGGCTTACTGTAGGATTACAAAAAGGGGGTATTTTGATGAGTTTACTCGTACTGCCTTTGTATATTCCTGTTTTGATTTTTGCAACGTCGGCTATCGATACCAGCTCTATGTCGCTGGATTATAGTGGGCAGCTTGCCATCCTTGGTGCAATGTTACTTATTGCTATTATTAGCGCACCAATTGCCATATCGTCAGCTTTAAAAGTGAGTGTAAGTTAATGTGGAAGTGGTTACATCCCTATGCTAAAGCAGAGCGTGCATACCAGTTATGCAATACGTTACTGCCTTATTTTGCCGTAGTTACTGTAGTTAGTATGATTGTTGGATGGGTATGGGGGCTTGGTTTTGCACCTGCCGATTACCAACAAAAAGACAGCTACCGTATCATTTTTATTCATGTTCCTTCCGCCATTTTATCTATGGGCGCTTACTCATCAATGGCTATTGCAGCTGTTGTTGCACTTGTATGGCAACTACGAAATGCCGAACTTGCCGTTATTGCTATAGCGCCTGTTGGTGCTTGTATTACAGCTATAGCGCTTATTACTGGCGCTGCATGGGGTAAACCTATGTGGGGTGCTTGGTGGGTATGGGATGCGCGTTTAACGTCGGAACTTATTTTATTATTTTTATATCTTGGCGTGCTTTCGCTTTATCATGCATTTGAAGATAAGAAGTCAGCAGGGCGTGCGGCTTCTATTTTAGCTATTGTGGGCGTAATCAACTTACCTATTATTCATTACTCAGTTGAGTGGTGGAATACGCTACACCAAGGCGCAAGCATTACAAAACTAGACACCAAAGCAATAGACCCAAGTATGTTTTGGCCACTTATGGTTAATATTTTAGCCTTTGCTGCTTTTGTAGGAACAGTAACTTTAATTCGTCTTAAAAATGAAATTTTGCAACGCGAAAAGCACCGACCGTGGGTGCGTTTGTTGTTAAATAAGGGGTAATTATGCAGTTTGACTCTTTTTCTGATTTTATTGCAATGGGAGGCTATGGGTTCTATATCTGGCTTTCTTTTGGTACATGCGCTCTTATTTTACTTGGTATTTTAGTGAACTCTTTAAGAGATACTAAACGTATTATGGCTTCAGTTGAGCAACAAATAATACGTGAAGCGCGAATTAAAAAAGCTAAACAGGAACAAGCCTCATGAATCCAAGACGTAAAAAGCGCCTATTGGTAATTATTGCCGTACTGTTTGGTATTGGTGGATCAATTGGTTTAGTGCTTTATGCACTTCAAGAAAATATTAATCTTTTTTATACGCCAAGCGAACTTATTGATGGCAAAGGGCCTAATAAAGAAAAACCATTCATTGGCCAAAAGCTACGTATTGGTGGCATGGTTGTACCAGGCACGGTTGAGCGTAATGAACAGAGCTTACAAGTAAGCTTTAAGCTAATTGATACAGGTCCATTAGTGACCGTGCGTTATCAAGGCATATTGCCAGACTTGTTTCGTGAGGGGCAAGGCATTGTAGCGCAGGGCGTATTAATCGAACCTAATGTTATTGAAGCATTTGAAGTACTTGCAAAGCATGACGAAGAATATATGCCAGCAGAGGTTGCAGAGGCAGTTAAAGGTATTAAGCACGAAAAACCAAAATACAACTTAGATAGTGGTAATTAGCTATGATCCCAGAAATTGGTTATTTTTCTTTAACGCTTGCCATGGTGCTAAGCGTTTTACTGTGTATTTTTCCTCTTTGGGGCGCGCATACCGGTAATCTTCGATTAATGCGTGCAGCTCCCTCTTTAGCAATTGGGCAATTCGCTTTTGTTTTAATCTCTTTTGCAGCACTTATTTACGCCAGTGTAACGGATGATTTTACCGTATCATATGTGGCATATCATTCAAGTAGTACACTGCCTTGGTATTACAAAATCACCTCTACATGGGGCGGCCATGAAGGCGCTATTTTACTGTGGTTAGTAATGCAAGCTGGTTGGACTGCCGTTGTCGCTGCGCGTTCTAAATCATTACCTTGGGTGCTACGTGCTCGCGTATTGGGCGTACTTGGTTTTTTAGGTGTAGGTTTTATGATGTACACCTTACTACTTTCAAGCCCGTTTGAGCGCCTACTCCCTTATTTCCCTGTTGAAGGGCGTGATTTAAATCCGTTACTTCAAGATCCGGGCATGATTATTCACCCGCCATTACTGTACATGGGTTATGTAGGGCTATCAGTTGCTTTCTCTTTTGCTATTGCTGCGTTGTTAACCGGTAAGCTTGATAACACATGGGCTAAGTGGTCACGTCCGTGGACAATGACTGCATGGGGCTTTTTAACTCTAGGAATCACAATTGGTAGCTGGTGGGCATATTCAGAGCTTGGCTGGGGCGGCTGGTGGTTTTGGGATCCAGTCGAAAACGCATCATTAATGCCATGGCTTGTAGCTACAGCATTACTACACTCATTAAGCGTAACCGAAAAACGTGGTGTATTTAAATCGTGGACCGTACTACTTGCTATCGCAGCATTTTCATTAAGCTTGTTAGGCACCTTTATTGTGCGCTCGGGTATTATTGTATCGGTGCATGCTTTTGCAACAGACCCTGATAGAGGCTTATTTATACTCGCCTTTTTAGGCATCGTTGTAGGTGGTGGCTTAGCGTTATATGCACTGCGTGTATCGCAAGTACATAGTGAAGGCCGATACAAGTTTGTATCACGCGAAGTGGCGTTATGGCTCAATAATATATTTTTAGTAGTTGCTACATTAATCGTATTGCTGGGTACGTTATTACCTATGGTTCATAAAGAAATGGGCTTGGGCAGTATTTCTATTGGCGAACCATTTTTTAATAAGATGTTTGCAATAATTTTAGTACCATTTGCTATTTTGATGGGTATAGGACCATTTTTACGCTGGAAGCAAAATAAATGGGCTTTCTTACAAAACAAAATATTAATGGGCGTATTAGCCAGTGTAGTGATTACCTGTGCTTGGTTGTTTTCAAGTTACGATTTAGTAAAACCACTTACGCTACTGGCCACTACGCTTGCGGTTTGGATTGCAATATCAACTGGGATCGACATTTACACTAAAGCCGCAGTGCATGGCACCTTAAAAGAAGGTTTAAAACGCTTAGGTGTAAGTTACTGGGCTATGGTGCTTGGGCATATTGGTATTTCGTTTGTTATTGCAGGTGTAACGCTTACATCGGCGTATTCAGTTGAGCGTGACGTATCGATGAAGCAAGGCGATACAGTTCAGCTTAACGAGTATGAATACCGTTTTGATGGTGTTAAAACTATTCGCGGGCCGAACTACAGTGGTCATGCGGGTGTTGTATCGGTGCTTAAAAACAATGAGCTAGTAACACGCTTACATGCCGAAAAACGTAAGTATGATATTGGTATGCAGTTTATGACCGAGGCGGCCATAGATGCAGACTTTACACGTGATTTATACTTAGCGTTAGGTGAGCAGTTGAGCCAAGGTGCATGGTCACTTCGCATTTATCATAAACCGTTTGTTCGTTGGATGTGGATTGGTGGTGTGCTTATTTCCCTAGCTGGATTTATGATTTTATTTGATAAACGCTACCGCACATCAGCTAAAACAGCGCGTAGAGCTGCATCGGAGAATGTTTTATGAACCGTAAAATTTTAGCTATTGCGCCGCTTTTAGTATTTGCTTTTGTATGTGTATTTTTATACCAAGGCCTTTTTGCTAATCCTCGTGAAATTCAAACGGGTCGGTTAGGTCAAGAAATGCCAGCATTTAATCTACCTGATTTAATGCAAGATATTAAGCCGTGGACCAACGAGTCTTTAAAAGGCGAAGTTTACTTACTAAATGTATGGGGTACTTGGTGCCCAACATGTTTAGTTGAACTTGGTTATTTAACTAAGTTACGTGAGCAAGGCGTTAAAATTATTGGGCTTTATTACGTACAAGGTTACGATGCTGACTTTGATGGCCCTTTTGATATGCAATCACTTCGCAGTGAAGTGAGCGATATGCTGCAACGTGCGGGTGACCCATATCAATTTAATATCTTAGATTTACATCGTACTTTGTCGTTGGATTTAGGTGTTTCAGGTGCGCCTGAAACATTTTTAGTCGATAAAAACGGCACTATTTTATTGCATCACACGGGCGATATAAACCCGCGAGTATGGCGTGCTAAATTTGCGCCAATTATGCAGGAGCTTAAATAATGAAATGGTTACTACTTACGCTTAGCCTTTTTGTAAGCATCTGTGCGTTTGCAGAGCAAGATCGCTATCAATTTGATAACAACAAACAAGCAATATTGTTTGAAGAGCTAACTAAAGAGCTGCGCTGTCCTAAGTGTCAAAATCAAAACATTGCGGACTCTGACGCTGTGGTTGCTAAAGACTTGCGCGATAAAGTACTCGTATTGGTTAAAGAAGGTAAGAGCAAAGACGAAGTGATTGATTACATGATTGACCGCTTTGGCTATTTTGTTCATTACGACCCACCAGTTACACCAGCGACTTTAGTACTTTGGGTATTACCTGTATTAATTGTCATAGTCGGCTTTGGTTTTATTGTTATTCGCCAGCGAAAAGCATCAGTAAAACAAACGTGGAGCAGTGACGACGAAATGTTGTTAGCTAAGCTAATTGAACAAAATAAACGTCAGGAGCAAAGTTAAATGATTTTAATGTGGGCGTGTTTTGCTTTACTCACACTGGTTGCTCTTGGGTTTGTGATGTTGCCTTTTTTAAAAAAAGAGCGCGTTCAAACAATTACTCATAACGCCAATGCTGAGTTAATTAGCATTTATGAGCAGCGTTTAGTTGATTTACAAACCGATTTAGACAATCAGCGTATTGATACCGTAAATCATGCAGAATCAATTATTGAATTAAAACGCCGTTTATTGAATGAGTTATCACCAGAAAAATCACTAAACAGCAAAGGTAATAATCGTATTTTTGCTTTAACTGGTGGCGCATTTGTTCTTGCTCTAACAGGTGTTTTTTATGGTTTAACGGGTAGTCAGCAGCAAATTTCGGCTTGGCATGATGCAATGGATAATTTAGCTGATTACGGCGAGCGTGCTGTAATGCAAAAAGGTGAGCCGCTTAGCCAAAATGAGCTGCAGGCTTTTGCATTGGCGCTTCGTACTAAGCTTAGCCGCTCTGGTGATGATGAAATTGCTTGGATGCTACTTGGTCGAGTGGCTATGTCGCTTAATGAATTTGATATGGCGCAGCAGTCATTTGATAAAGCACTGCGTATGAACCCTGATAATATGCAGGTACTTATTAGTTACAGCCAAGTTTTATTACTAGAAGGCAGTGAAGCTAATATGACCCGCGCGGCAGGTATGCTCTCAAAAGTACTAAAAGTTGAGCCTACCAATTTAGATGCAATTTCGTTATTAGCACTCATTGCTTATGAACGTAAAGATTGGCCGCAAGCCAAAGCCGCTTTTGAGGTTTTATTAGCGAGTATGCAAGAGAATGACTCACGTTATAGCATGATCTCTGAGCGTATTAGTGATATAGAACAGAAAATGCAAAGTGAAGGCTCTGTTATACCTACTACTATCAGTAACAGCAGCACGATTGCGGTTACCGTAGATATTGCAAAAGAGCTTATAGATAAACAGCCAAAAGACGGTATTTTGTTTATATTTGCAAAAGCAGCAAGTGGTTCGCCAATGCCATTAGCTGCTGTTAAACTCGCTAAATATTCATTTCCAATTACTGTTGAGTTAAGTGATAGTAGTGCAATGGTTGCAGGGCTTAACTTATCTAGTGCAGAAAATATTATTATTTCGGCGCGTATTTCTATAGATGACTCGGTTATGCCAAGTTCTGGTGAGCTAGAAGGTCATTCAGAGTCGTTAAAGCGTGAAAGTGTAAGTGACTACCAACTTCAAATTGATACATTAATACCTTAAGGACGTTAGATGTTAAAACACAGTTTTACTTTTTTATGTTTATTGATACTAGCCGGGTGTGCTCAAGTACCACAAAGCAAAGTAGATGACAGAGATCCGCTGCAAAGTATTAATCGTCCGTTATACGACTTTAATATGGATGTACTGGATGCTTATTTATTGCGCCCAGTTGCTGTAGGTTATGTTGAAGTAACGCCTGTACCGGTAAGAAACGGTATTGTTAATTTTACAGGTAATATTACAGCACCTGTCGATATGATTAATGCGGGTTTGCAAGGTAAACCGGGTAATGCAAGTGTGAGCTTAGCGCGTTTTTTAGTTAACTCTACGGTTGGTGTTTTTGGTATTTTTGATGTAGCCAGTTCACTTGGTCTTGAAATTGTAGATGAAGACTTTGGACAAACGTTAGGTGTATGGGGCGTGGGTGATGGTGCTTATTTAATGCTACCTGGCATGGGTCCTACAACAGCACGTAACCTGACCGGTGATGTAGTCGACAACTTTGTATTACCTGAAGTTGCGCTAACGACTCCACAAACTATTCTAGTGTTTGTTTTAAAAGCAGTTGAGGCGCGTGCATCATTAATCCCACAAGAAGGGTTATTAAATGATTCACTTGATCCGTACTTATTTGTAAAAGATATTTACTTCCAGCGTCAGATTTATGAGCTGTACGATGGCAACCCACCAATAAAAGAAGAGCCAGCTGATTTTGATGAAGACTTTTTAGAAAGTTTATAATTGA
>NZ_WTKW01000119.1:0-11654 GCF_011378745.1 Pseudoalteromonas sp. Z1A6 | reverse complement strand
AGTTTGTATAAAAAGGATTATTTACAGAGAGAATGAAAAATAAGGGTAAAAAAGGGGCTATTTTCTTGCCCCTTTTTTATTAAGTACTGGTTTATAAAATAGCGTTATTATAAAACTCTACAGGCTCATTTGAGCCCAAAGCAACAGGCACACGTTGATGCAAGCTAGTTGGCGCAATATCTAAAATACGCGTTCCTCTAGAGGTTGCTTTACCACCTGCGTTTTCAACTAAAAGCGCTAACGGGTTTGCTTCATAAAGCAGTCTTATTTTTCCGTTATCGTTACCACTGCGTTTATCTTGCGGATACAAAAATAACCCGCCTCGGCATAAAATACGATGAACGTCGCCTACCATCGCTGCATTCCAACGCATTGAGCTTTTTTCAAAGCTTTCACAGGTGTAAAGCAATTTATCAAAATACACTTGTGTCGGTTCGTCCCAATAACGGTAGTTAGCCATATTAACGGCAAATTCACGACTCTGCTCTGGCACACTTAACTGCTTATTTGTCAGTAGATAACCGCCATGCGTTGAATCTAATGTATAACAACGCGTTGGACCGCCAGTGCTCATTACAAGTAATGATGAAGGGCCGTATAACACATAGCCTGCACATACTTGATTTACACCAGGCTGACTAAATTGCTCGTCGCTGTCGAAGGCAACATCATCACGGGCTAAGTAAATAGTAAATATAGTGCCTATTTGCCCATTAACATCAATATTAGAAGAGCCATCTAGTGGGTCAAAAGCAACAATAAACTTACCTTCAGGATGGCCACCTACCGCATGATCTTCTTCCTCTGATGCAACTGATCGAACGCTGCTGTCGTCAAGTAGTATGTCTTTAAGTAGTTGGTTTGCAATTACATCTAGCTTTTTTTGAACTTCACCTTGGATGTTTTCATTCAATGTTGAACCTAAAACACCGGCTAATTCACCTTGGCTTACTCGAAAAGCAATTTCTTTACTGGTCGCTAAAATTGTGCGAATAAGTAAAATAAGATCGGTATCTACACCGTCTTCTTTTAATACTGTATTTAGTCTTTTCATGCGCTATACCTATTTACACAATTTAGATCGTCAAAGCATTGCTCTAGTCTTGCAACCATACTTTGCTCTGAATGACGCAACCATACGCGAGGGTCATAGTATTTTTTGTTTGGCTTATCATCCCCATCAGGGTTACCAATTTGCTCTTGTAGGTATGCTTGGTTATCTTTGTAGTAGTCTAAAATACCTGTCCAACACGCCCATTGCGTATCGGTATCAATATTCATTTTAACTACACCATAGGTTAAAGACTCTGCAATTTTATCGTACTCAGAACCACTACCACCATGAAATACAAAGTTAATTGAGTTGCTTGGTAGATTAAATTTTTCTGATACGTAAGCTTGTGAATCTTTTAAAATAGTTGGTGTAAGAACAACGTTACCCGGCTTATATACACCGTGAACATTGCCAAAAGACGCTGCAATTATAAAATTAGGGCTAATACGACTTAAACGTTCGTAAGCAAATGCAACATCTTCAGGCTGAGTGTATAAAGAAGAGCTGTCTAGGTGTGAGTTATCAACACCGTCTTCTTCGCCGCCCGTGCAGCCAAGCTCAATTTCAAGCGTCATACCTATTTTTGCCATACGCGTTAAGTAACGTTCACAAATTTCGATATTTTCTTCTAAAGGCTCTTCTGACAAATCAATCATATGCGAGCTAAACAGTGGTTTGCCAGTCAGTTCAAAGTGTCTTTCACCTTCATCAAGCAAACCATCAATCCAAGGTAGTAGCTTTTTAGCTGCGTGATCAGTATGAAGCATCACTGCTACTTCATAATGTGCTGCCACTGAATGTACATATCTTGCAGCACTTACCGCCCCAAGCACTGCTGATTGTTGCTCTGGTAAAGATAAGCTTTTACCACAAAAAAATTGAGCTCCACCATTAGAAAGCTGAATAATAACGGGCGAGTTTTTCTTTTTAGCAGCTTCTAGCGTTGCATTTATAGATGTTGTACTAACAACATTTACCGCTGGCAACGCATATTGATTAGTACGCGCATGTTCATACACAGCACTTACTTCATCGCCAACGATTACGCCTGGCAGTATTGTTGGGGCTAAATAATTCATTTATGAAATCCTTTCTATTTTAAAGCCTGGATACAAGAATCAGTAATTGCTTGCCAATTTTCTTGTTCAACCCACTCTTTTTTCGCTATCCAAGTACCGCCAACGGCGAATACATTATTTAAAGAAAGATAGTCCATTTTGTTACTTTCGCTAACGCCGCCTGTAGGGCAAAAGCTGACTGCTCTAAATACTGACGACACAGCTGATACAAAAGGTGCTCCTCCGGCAAGCGAAGCCGGGAATAATTTTTGCTCTTCAAAGCCATATTCAAGTGCCATTAAAATATCACCGGTGTTTGATACACCAGGAAGTACCGGCACATTACATTTAGCAAGTGCTGTAAGTAATGCAGGAGAAACCGCTGGCGTTACAATAAAGTCAGAACCCGCTTCAAGTGCTTGCTCTAAAATGTCAGTATTTATGACTGTACCCGCACCGACTTTTAGCTCTGGCACTTGTGCCTTAATAGCTTTTAATGCTTCTAAAGAAGCCTCTGTTCTTAGTACTACTTCAACTAAAGTAAGGCCAGCGTTAGCCATAGCTTTCGCTATTTGAACACCTTGCTCTGGCGTATCAGCTTGAATTATAGGTAGCAGTGTTTGTCCTGACATAAGTTCAGAAAAGCGAGTCATAACGTTGTTCCTTTATAAAAAGTAATGCGGCCGAGGTATGGCGGCCTTTAATGTTTGATTAACCTGAACTCTAGATAATAAATCTATCTCAAGCAGCTATTTTCAGCGCTAACTGCGTTGAATTTACTTGCAATAGGCCCGCTATTGACGCGTAAATTCGCCTTGTTTTCACTGAAAATCTCTAGCTAGAGAAAATAATTTTAAATATCACCATGATTCAATATGTTAGTAAATCTCTTAACCAGAGTTCAGGTTAATTATTTTGTTATACCAATTGCATTAAATTAATGAGCTATTATAGCGACAAGAAAATAGCTCAATAACAAGGCTAAAATTATGATACATAGTTGTTCTATATAAATAATTTTTAACGTAGTTAGTGAGTTATTTAATACGCTAAGGTGATCATGTTTTTAATAAAATTGGTATCAGATACCAGCTTCAACCATTGCTAGCTGAAATATATCTTTTGGAGCAATAGCGCCTGGCTGTTGTATAACCGCACCGGCGGCTTTTGCAGCAAGTTGTACAGCACTCGAAATTGGTTTATCAGATAAACGAGCACCTAAGTAAACACCGTTAAAAGCATCGCCTGCGGATGTCGTATCTACAACATTTGTTACCGGTATTATAGTGTGGCTTTGAAGAGTATTGCCCTCTTTTGTCACTACCGATTCAGGGCCATTTTTAACAACAATTTCTTCAATTTGGTAAGGTTTTAAATATTCAACAACCGCTTCTACGCTATGAACGTCATAAAGTGTTGTTAAATCTTCAACGCCAGGTAGGGTAATATCTGCAAGCGTAAAAGCTAAATGATATTGCTCTTTAGTTTCCTCTACACTATTCCACAAACGCGCTCTGTAGTTAGGATCAAAAACTATTTTAACCCCAGCATCTTTGAGCTGCTTTACAACTTTCCAAAAATGCTCACGTGCACTTTTTTCAATTATTGCTAATGAAATTCCTGAAAAGAAAAACATATCACCTTGGCTAAGCTGCTCGAGTGCATCAGCATCTAAAAAATCAACAACCTTTTTAGCTGCAGAATCATTACGCCAATAAATAAAGCTACGCTCACCATGCTCATCGGTTTCTATGTAATACATGCCAGGTACTTTGGTATCGTGAGCAAATACGAGTTGTGTATTTATTTGTTCACTTTCAAAGCGTTCTAGCATTTTTTTACTTAAATTATCTTGACCTAAAGCCGTAACAACCGAAGTAGTAACCTGCGGGAAGCAACGTTTTAAATACACTGCAGAATTATAAACATCGCCTGCAAATGATTGGTGTAGTGTGGCTGCGCTCATAGCTCTAAGCTCGACCATGCATTCACCGATAAAGTAAATATTTTTCATCTTGGAAGTTACCCTATGTAGTTAACTGCTATGCGCTTATACAAAACATGTTGGCATAGCAGTTATTATCTAGATTATTGAGGCTTTTTAAGAGGTTCTATTTTTGGAATTAAAATCCAAACAGCTGCCATTGCTATAATGGCTAAAGAAGCACCAATAACAAATGCTGGCGTATAATTACCATCAGCAGTAAGAATAGGCACAAGCGATGTAAGGCCTACAGCACCAAGTTTTGCCGCCATACCAGAGAAACCTGATAATGTACCTACAGCTTTTTTGCCTAACAAATCACTTGGTAGTGTTTGCACGTTACCAATTGCAGTTTGAAAACCAAATAATATAACAGCCATAATTAGTACCGCTGTCGTTGGTCCGCCTGGATTTGCCATTGCAAGTAACGCAGGTAACATAATTAAACAGCCCAGCGTTATAGTTAGCTTACGTGTTTTATCTGTATTCCAACCGGCTTTGAGTCGGTTTTGAGCTAATAAGCCACCAAACCAAGCACCAAACATAGCGCCAACATAAGGTACCCAACCATATATACCAATAGACTTAACATCCATGCCGTATACTTCGTTTAGGTAAATAGGTATCCAAAAAACAAATAACCACCAAATAGGGTCAATCGCAGCAGAGGCAATAATTACACCCCAGCTTTGCTTACGAGAAAGTAACTCAGCAGTTGAAGGGTTATATTCTTCTTCGTCTTCACCTGTTACATCGCCATTATCATCAACACGTCTTTGACCTGTTAAGATATATTCACGCTCTTCGGCAGTAAGCCAAGGATGAGAGCTAGGCGGCGCTTTAACCAAAATTAACCAAGGCACTAACCAAAGAAAACCTAATACGCCCACAAAAACAAACACCATTTGCCAGCTAAAGTAGATAGTTAAATAAGCAATTAAAGGAATAGCAATAATACCGCCAATAGCAGCGCCAGAGTTAAAAATACCCTGTGCTAAGGCACGCTCTTTAGTAGGAAACCATTCAGCATTACCTTTAGCTGCGCCCGGCCAGTTACCAGCTTCTGCTACACCTAAGATTGCGCGAAAAATACTAAGGCTAAGCACACCTTGTGCAAATGCATGTGCAACGGTTGCAATAGACCAAACACCTATCGATAAAACAAAACCGAAGCGTGTGCCTACCCAGTCAAATATTTTACCAAATATGGCTTGACCAAATGCATAAGCAAATACAAACACAATTGAAATATTAGCGTATATTTGTTTGCGTTCTAGCGCTGATTCATCAGGAAATAAATCTTCAACGATGTCCGGCCAAAGCACACTAAGTGCTTGACGGTCGATATAGTTAATAATGGTAGCTAGCGCAATTAGCGCTATAACCCACCAACGTAAGCCTTTAAGTTGCATAATTAATCCTCAAGAAAGTCTTCACGCGCTGGGCTAAAAGTATCAATCAGGATTCCGCCTGTTGGGCAGGTAGCTCCATGATCAGCAAATGGTGGGATTAAGCAGCTATCACCCGGTTTTAAGATTTTAGTTACGCCATCAATGTTAAAGTGGAACTCACCTTCAACAACATACGTTACTTGAGAATGTCTGTGAGCATGGTTATAACCAATAGCCCCTTTCTCAAACCAAATTTTAACAGCCATTAGCTCTTCGTTATAACCTAGCATTTGACGTTTTAGACCATTTCCTAAATCTTCAATTTCGGTCTCGTTGCCAAATGAAAAGTTTGCGCTTTGCTTTTGCATCCTATTTACTCCTGATTATTGTTCATCATATAAACGCCTAATCGGCCATTTAAAGTGAACTCTTTATTTTGATAATTGAATGTATTTTTAGCTGAGGTTGGTGCTTTATTAATAGCCACTAAATATGACTTGCCTTTAATATCAAGTTCAACAAGTGTTAAATCGCCCTGCTGACTATATTCAAGCTTTGTAACTCTACTAACAGCTTCTAACGTATATTCTTTACTTGGATTGTATTCACCGTGAGGCTCTAATACAGATATAAATTTATGATGCTTTTGCCCCTCAACACGACGAATAAAACCGTTTTCGTTGCGTAAGTTAAAATCAGGGTCGTTTGCGCCTATTTGAGTAAACAAGAAAGACTCATCACCTTTAACCAAACTCGTTTGCGTATAAAAGCGACCATTTTCGTTTAACCACGTTACTTTAGCTAAACCACTTTGAGGTTGCGCTTGAGCTTTAAGCCATAGATGCTGGTAGCCATTTTTAGTACCTAATGCAGACAGTTGTGTTGCATTCGCTTTTAGCTCAAAGCTGGTATCTATAAGCTGACCTTTATAATGCAAAGGCAAATCAAGCTGATGCGCTTTATTTGCTGCAACATCAAATATATCAAGTGCAACTGTGCTTTGTAGTTCAGGTAAGTTAATAAGTGCAAGCGTACGCTCAAGATCAACGCCTTTATAAGCTGTGCTTATTTCGCCGCTTGAAACCGTGCCGTATTCATTCGTTTCGAAAAAGTTAAGTGTAGGGTAATTACTATTTCCTACTTCAACATTTGCATTAAAATGCGTTGTTTCGTCAACCACTACCGTATTGTGCGCAACAGTGTGTTTAGCGTAAGTTTCGTTTTCAGGTAAATAACGACCGCCGTATTTAGCTTCTACATTTAAAAAACGTGCTGCGCCATAATCAGATACAATTTCATTACCGTGGTCGTAAAATTGCCATGTTAGTTTATCAAAATGACCGTGACCTAAGCCTTGTGCAGCAGGTTTAAATAGTAGAGCTTGATCGCAACCTACCTGCGTTCTCATTACAACTAGAGCACCTTGTTTACCGTCATTACCATCGCCGAAGGCAACAGATTTAAACGAATAAGGTTTTGCCATGTTGTTATCAAGTGCTTGAGCTACTTTTAGTCCATCACCAGAGAGAATTATTTGGTCTTGTTGCTTAGCAATATCTAAATAACCCGCATCGTTGGTTAAGCCATATGCTGCCGTTACACCATTAACTAACTCAATAGTATCGATACCTTTACTTTTTATTGCATCGTTAATTGGGAAAAACAAACCGTTGTAGCTAAGTTGAATCGTCGTATCAATCGCTTTTAATAATATGCCATCGCGATATTCAAAGATTTTTCGTTGTGGTTCGTTGTTTTCAATCGCTTTAGCAAACGTTACAAAGGGTAATAGTGCAAAGCGTTGATAGTAAGGACCTTCGTTATAGTAACCTTGTGGTGAAAACAGCATTTCTAGCTGCTTAATAAAGCCACCTTTACCCGACTTTTCTAAATCGTATAATGATTTTTCTACCCACTCAGGTTCACCTAATACATACCCTGCCATGCCAACACCCGCTGTTGCCCATGTTCCATGGTTATGTACTTTATTAAATGTAGAGGGTTGGCCTACTGATGTGAACAACGAAACAGGACGTAGTAAGTCATCCTCGATTGTTTTAATGTTATCGGCATTTAACGAGTCATGAATTAGATCATAAGCTTGTATTGTGTACACAAGCCACATTGCTTCATTTAGGCTTTGCCAAAAAAACTTACCTGGATTTTGCGAGTCCATTTTACGTTTTGGATGCAGACCAAGTGTTGGATATAATTTTGCATACTCAAGCAACATATCACGTACATAGTTTGCGTATTTATCATCTTGGCTTAATTGATAAATAATGCCCGCGTTGTACATAAGTTGGTAATTTTTCTTGTGGCGTTCATGTGTATAACCACCACCACCATCTTTTGGTACAGGTACCGCAATTGGTTGAGCTATTTGTTCGTCTACTTGCGCTTTTAATAGCTCAAACGCAGTAGAAAATTTACCTTCGCTGCCTATTGCTTGACGCATATGACTTACGTCATCAGTAGTAATTACTAAGTTTGGGTGCGCTGCATGCGCACCCAATGATGTAAGTAATGTAAGTGCTGCTACAGCCGCTATTTTAAAACCTGTTTGGCATTTTAATAAGTACATAGTATTTACCCTGCCTTATTTAAAATGTTGTTATTTTTTAATACTGCTGTATGTGGGCCTTTAACTCTTAGTTCTTTAACACTTGGTGCTTTAGTTGCATCAAATGTATTGTCTGAGATTTCAGTTTTAGGCTCGCCTACTGTGTGCTCTACAACAATAGGAGCAGATTTAACAAATTTATTATCTTTGATATTAGTAACCTGAACACCGTGAACATAAATGCTCGCTTGCTCTTTGTTACGCTTACCAAGGCCAACGTTATTAAGCGTGTTATTTGTCATTTCAAAATGAGGGCCAAATGTACTTTCATCAGTACCACCACGGTAAAGCTTAAGTACACCACCTTGCACATCATTAAATGTATTATTATTTACAATAACGTATTCCGCGTTATAAACACCTAAGTCTTCAATTTCAGTATTTAGACGTAAAATGTCACCGGTTACTGTATTAAAGGTATTACCTGTAAGAATAATTTCATCAGCCATTGCACCTTTACCAGTGATAAAGAAATGGAATGAATGATTAATATCTAAAGCATTTAACTCTGAGTTGGTCATTACAAAGCGGTAATTATCAACCATACCCCATTTTTGCGTACGAACAATGCTGTTACCTATTGCATCTGGCGCGTTTTCACCTGAAATAGATAAACCATCTAGTTTTAAGCTGCCGCCATCATGTATTTCAAACAAGGTAGAACGTTGAAAAGTAAGTTTAGACTTTGTGTTCTGCTTCGCTTTAATTGTCAACGTTTTATCAATTTTAACCAGTTTAGAAACATCATACTGGCCAGGCGCTAGTTCTAGAACATCGCCCGACTGTGCATTATCAATAGCATCTAGTAATGCACTTACATCAGCTTTAACAGAATGTGTCTTACCAGAATCAAAATCAACTAAAGCAGGTACTTTTGCATACCAGCTAACACCGGTATCTTCTTTTTTAAGTACTTTTAAATCGCGCTTTGCACCTACATTTAAACTTTTAGATGTTGGGTAAAGTAGACCATTACTTGCTTTTTTAAGCGTGATTTTTTCTTTTTTTACACCGTACGTTAGCTCAGAAAGTACTTTTGTATCAGCAATGTTGTTACTTAGTACCAGCCCGCTTACATCATCAAATGTTGTAAATGGCTGTTCACCATCTTGATTTATGATTAAGTTATTTTTCATTACGCTATCTTTAGGTGCAGCGCTACGCTCAGCATCGCTACCTGCGGCAAGTTGAATATGACGCACATTTATAAATGTGTTGTTTTCAATTGTCGCATTTTCAACTTGGTGATAACGATTTATAGATGAATTTAGTACGCCGTTCATCACAGTAAAACCACTGCCAAAACGATACCCTGTTAGACCTTGTAGGTAGTTATTTCTTACAATTTGGTCTTTATTGATAACGCGGATACCACCGGTGTGGTCAACACCATTACCAATAAATATATTTTCTTCTATTAGGTTACCGTTACCATGGCGCAGCGTTAATGTACCGCGCGCTTCATAAAATACGTTATTACGAAGGATGTTTTTACCTGACTTAACCGACACAATTTCTACTTCACCATTGGTGCGTTCAAAGTAGTTATTTTCTACCAATGTATGTGAATCAGTTAATGAGTAATGACTAGTACCAATACGAAGTGTTTCACCACCGTTTGAACCAAAAGTTGGACGGTAGCCAAAATAGTTATTATCTATACGGTGATAGTTTTCTTGGCTTGCTTGAGTGTTTAAACGAACAGCAACTGTCACGCCTTTATTTCGTTTGCCAACTAAATGACTATGATCAAAGCGGTTATGTTGTCCATATAATGCAACCCAATAATCAGACTCTCGTTTGTCTGGATTACTGTAATTATCAATTACAATTTCTGTTACTCGTGAGTTGTAGGCTAATTCATTTTTGTTTTTACGAAATTCTATTACAGCTGAGCTCGGTGTGTAGCCGTCTTTAAATACTAAGCCAGAAGCCTCAAGGTATTTACCTGCAAGTCTTAGGTTAGATTGACCCGATAAAATTACTTTGCCGTTAGTTTCAGCGGTCAATAAAATAGGAGAGTTTTTTGTACCTTGGCCTTCAAGTAGGATTTCGAAGTCAGACCAAGTACCATTTTTAAGTACTACTTTGTCGCCAGCAACTAGATTAGCTGCGATATCATTAAAAGCTTGTTTACTTTCTACAAAATAATCTTTGGCCGCTATTTGTGTGGATATGCAACCGATGAGAACTAGACTAAGCTTTATTGTGTTAATCAAACGCATAGTTAACTCTTTTTCGTTGTGACTGAAAGTAGTGCTTCATCAGAATTTTAAAAAGCTGACATTGCACAAAGACTTTAGTCAATTGGTGTCATGTGTGTTAAAGCGCCTTAAGCTAAAAGCCTAAAGCGCTCAATAAGGTCGAGAAGTATTACTTTTCTAACTTTTTGAAGTAATCAAAAATTTCAGGAACGTTACCTTGCCCCATACCAGCGTCAAACGCTGCTTGTAGGTTAGCTGATGAACCTTCAGCGATTTTTGATTCAGTACCTAGGTCTTCTACCATTTGTAGGAAGTAGCCTAAATCTTTGTTTGCATTAGCAATCGAGAAACCAAGGTCACTAACATTATCAACTGCATAGTTTTTACAAAATTGCATAAACGGTGAGTTAGATGGACCAGTCGACATGATGTCAAAAAGTTGTTGACGGTCAACACCAGCAAGCTCTGCAACTGCAAATGCTTGTGACATAGCACATACTGTAGTCATGCCCATGAAATTGTTGATGAGCTTAGTTGTATGACCTGCACCTAGCTCGCCAAGATGGAAAACGTTTTCACCTTGATCTTCCAGTACTGGTTTAACTTTATTGAATGTAGCAATATCGCCTGCAGCCATGATGTTTAAAAGGCCATCTTTAGCATGTGCTGGTGTACGACCAAGAGGAGCATCAATCATGCCTGCGCCTTTAGCTGCTAAATCAGCACCAATTTTTTTAGTAGATGATGGGATAGAAGTACCAAAATCAACTAATACTGCACCTTCTTTAATACCCGCTAGGATACCGTCTTCTGCATAAATGATTTTTTCTACAACGGCAGAAGTTGTAAGACAAAACATAACAATATCTGAACCTTCAGCTAGCTCTTTAGCAGTGCTTGCTGTTTTTGCGCCTCTAGCAACACATGCTGCAACCGCATCTTTGCTAAGGTCCATAACAATTAGCTCATAGCCTTTGTTTTGTAAATTTTCGGCCATGTTGCCGCCCATTAAGCCTAAGCCGATGAAACCGATGACTGGTTTTGACATGAATAACTCCTAAATATGTGGCGCATACTTTTATAAGAACAAGTAAAATCTACTCTAAAATACGCTGTGTCTTTGTTTCAATTTGTAGAGTAACTTTAAGCTTGAGTTATTTATAAATTAACCTGTGCAAAACGTAACTCTGATTAATTACCAATACATTGTATTCACTCAAACCAAGCAACTTACCAATTGGTATGCAAAAACTGTATTACCATACACCTTTTTTGTCAACCAATAAGTTAACCAAGTAAATCCCATATTTTTACAAATTACATACAAATAAATTTAATAC
>NZ_WTKW01000118.1:0-11655 GCF_011378745.1 Pseudoalteromonas sp. Z1A6 | reverse complement strand
GGAATAACCACACTACATAGGCTCTGCCTTGCCTAAATACCAAACAGTCTGCTGCAAATTCACCCACCAAAGATCAACACGCCCTAATCTATGGGAAAGTAACGGATCACGTTTTTACTAACTAAGGCTAGTTTAACGCTAAAAATAGACCGCTAAGTACAATTAATAAGGCGCTTAAAACACTAAACCACTTTACGTAGCCTACTAAAAAGTTATAAAAAACCATTATAATTAAGACACTTAGGCTCATAAACCCACAAAATAGTAACGCGCCATAACCACTTTGAGTTGCTACGCAAAGTACTAAGCTTAGTAAAATACTGATCCAAGCAATAAATAGCAGGCTTTTACTTTGTAATTCTGTAGGGCGTTTTTTAAATACATCTTTAAAATGATTAAACTTAGCCAGTGCAAAACCATTAAAACCAAACAAACACAGACTAAAACCAAGTAAATCAATCATGATTTTTGCCTTTTAAGATTATTAGATTGGTTAGGGCTGATTATTTTTGAGTTGTTTTTAGCAGTACGTAATTTTTCGGTTTGTATAAAAAATAATATACTAAATAACAAAAACAGTGCATCAAAAGTAAATAAAGCCCACTGTTTGTGCATCAAATAGCTAACTATATTACCGTTAGTTGTAAGTGCATTAATAACCGGTACGCTTAAACATGCAACAGCATTTATAGCTGCCATAACTCGCCATTGCAGTGTGTCGCGCTTTATAAGTGCTAAAAGAGCAACCGCTAGCCATGTTAAAAAGAACGCGAGTATTTCTTTATCGGCGCGCTCTGCGGTAGTTGGGCTAAGTAGTCTGTTAGCAATAAAAAATGCACACGTTGCCAGTGGTAGTCCCATAATAGTGGCTAGGTTTAACCCCTCAACTAGTTTTAAACCAAACGAAGGTTTAACGTTATTTTTAGTTCGCTCGCGAATTCGCTTAGCCCACATAATACAGCCAGAGCCAATCATTACACAGCCTGCAATACCGCCTAATACGTATAACCAACGCAGTAACCACGTAGCTAAACGCCCTGTATGCATTGAATTAAGTGATTCGTAAAGCGCTTTGCTACTAGTTAGCTCGTCATCAGTTTTAGCAACCATTTGCCCTGTAGCACCACTAAATATTAAGCGTGGTGCTTGGTCACGCAGTGTTTTACCTGCGCTTACCAATACGGTAATTGTTGAAGCTGCCATATTTGGTTGGTTAACTTGTACGCGAGTAATATCTGCATGAGGCCACTTAGTATAAACCTGATCCAAAATGCTTTGAATCGGCACCATTGACGATTCGCCTTGGGCTTTATCGGTCATGGTGTTGCGAGGGGTTACATCGTTAAAAAAGCCACGCATGCCGTTATCGTAAGACGTTTGCGCAGGGTAGGGAAACAACATAAATATGAGCGTAATCATGCCCGTGTAAGTAATCATTAAATGAAAAGGCAGGGCAAGCACAGAGCTTAAATTGTGGGCATCTAACCACGTACGGCTACCTTTATTACGTCTAAAACTAAACATATCTTTAAAAATACGCTTGTGAATAACCACACCCGATATAATGGCAATTAGCATAAAAAAGCTAGCAAAGCACACAATCCAGCGTGCGGTTATTGCATCCATGTAATGTAAATCATAGTGCAGCCGATAAAAAAAGTTACCACCTTTAGTATCTACAAAGGGCTCAAGCTCTTTCATGGTATTAGGGTTTAACTGTGTGTTTTTAAACTGGCTGCGGCGCTGGCCTGGCTCTTTTGGCTTTGCATAACCATAAATTAAATAAGGAATACGCGGCTCAGGTAATGTAATACGCCAGCTTGATGAGTTAGCTCCATGGTTAGCTAAGTAATCGAACCCTGTAATTATTTGTTGTTTTTGCGCTTCTATACGCTGTGTTTGGGCTTGTACATTATGTATGGCAGGTTGATTCCACAGCGTTATTTCGTCTCTAAAAAAGCTAAGTGTTCCTGCAAAAAATATTAAATATAATAACCAACAAACGAGTAACCCTACCCAAGTGTGTAACCAAGTCATCGATCTGAAAAAGCTGTCTTTCATACCCAACCCTTTAGTAATACAAGCAATCCGATAAACGCACCTGTACTTAGTAAAATACTGATCCAAATTTTTCTTAATGATTTAACGCTAAAGGCATAAATAAATACTACGGCATAAATTAAAATGCTGATTGAAACACTAAACAGTACAGCGTCTTGCTTAGCTATTGGCAATACAAAACTTAATAACGCAGTACTTGCAGAGGTAAAGGCATAGCCACCAATTATGGCAATAAAAAAACGTAAAAATACCAAAACTCGATAACTGCTTACGCTTTTTACTATAAGCGCAATTACGTTAACCTTATCGAATGGCGCACTGTGCAAAGGTGCCTGCATAGTTAATTAATCCCTTTATTTAAAGCTGAGGATAAAACAAAGGCGCTATTATATATGTTACAAATACAAAAGATAGCTATTCTCATTTACGGCGGCTAACTTTTAGTAAATTATCCTTCTTACTTAACCTGAACCTTGGTTAACAGGTTTTATACGTATTGAATTATGGTGATATTTAAATTTATTTTCTCTAGCGCTGAAAATAGCTGCTCGAGATAGATTTATTATCCAGAGTTCAGATTACTTAGTAAAATACTGATCTGTTATTGTTTAATGATATTGCACAGGCTGCATGTAAAGCTTAAGGTTAATAAACTGAGTAAAAATAAAGAGTGAAATAACGATGAGCGATCACGAAAAACTAAATTACGTAGAGTTTCCTGCATGCGACTTACCCGCAACTAAGGCCTTTTTTAGTCATGTATTTAATTGGCAGTTTACTGACTACGGCCCAGAATACACGGCGTTTAGTGGGCAGGGGTTAGATGGTGGGATTTTTCAGGCTCCATTAAAATCACTAACTCAGTATGGGGCAGCATTACTTATTTTTTATAGCGACGACATACACGCAACCTTTAAAAAAGTAGAGACATTTGGCGGAGTAATATTAAAACCTATTTTTGAGTTTCCTGGCGGTTGTCGGTTTCACTTTACAGAACCAAGTGGTAACGAATTTGCGGTATGGGCGAAAGAACACTAGGTACTATAAGGGCTGTAGGGCATTTAGGCTTAAAGATCAGGATTTTACTAACTAATCGCCATTTTAGATAAAATAAACCGATTTTTTACCAACTCATTTATCCTAAATGGCCATTTAGGATGAAAATTAAGCATTTAAGGCCAAATAAACATGAATAGTCACCAATTAATAGACCAAGTTAGTAAATGCGTGATCTGTGATCCTCATTTACCTTTAGGGGCTCGACCTGTAATACAATTTAACCCAAACGCACGTATTTTAATCGCAGGCCAAGCACCGGGTATAAAAGTTCACGAAACAGGCGTGCCGTTTAACGATGCAAGCGGAAACCGCCTACGAGAATGGCTTGGGCTAACACGTGATGAATTTTACGACGCTAATAATATAGCAATTTTACCTATGGGCTTTTGCTACCCGGGTAGGGGGAAGTCGGGTGATTTACCACCGAGAAAAGAATGTGCCCCAGCATGGCGCGAGCAATTATTGGCTGCACTACCAAATATTGAGCTGACAATAGTATTAGGTAAATACGCGCAGGCGTATCATTTACCGGAGACTAAAAAAATGCCACTTACGGAGTTAGTAAAATCGTGGCGTGAGTATTGGCCAAATTATTTAGTGCTTCCACATCCGAGTCCGCGCAATAATATATGGCTTAAAAAGAATCCATGGTTTGAGCAAGATGTACTTTCAGAACTGGGTAAACGCATTGCTACTATTTTAAATAAGTAATGCTTCTAGCATTAGGATTTATTGTAAAGGGGCGTTATACCAATCCGCAATAATACTTAATCATTTTGCGGGGCTAAACGTGTCGCTACCTGTGTTAAAAAATTCTCATTTAGAACAACTAAATAGCGAATTTTTTGCCTAGCTATCAACACGTTTTTCTATCCTCAAAATAGATCACTTAATTAAGCGAATTGGTATACAGTTAACTTAAAAATTAACACTCCAATTAAAAACAATAACAAACGAGGCTGTCTAATTTGAATGCATCTATATTAACTGAAGTAATACTTCCGCTCGCCCTTGCACTTATTATGTTTGGTATGGGTCTTGGGCTCACAACAAACGATTTTACTCGTCTATTTAAAAGCCCGCTCGCCATTGTTATGGGTTTAATAGGCCAACTTGTAGCAATGCCTTTATTAGCATTAGGGCTGTGTTATTTACTTAACCTACCAACGCCTATAGCTATTGGTTTAATGATATTAGCTGCCTGCCCAGGCGGTACTATGTCAAATGTAGTAAGCCAGCTTGCTAAAGCTAATTTAGCGCTTTCGGTAAGTTTAACCGCTGCCTCTACCGCAATTAGTATAATAACCACACCGTTTATTATTGGCTTTGCTATGAGCCAGTTTGCCCCAGCAGACGATGCTACTTTCTCTATTTTAATTACTTCATTAGGGCTATTTTTTATTACCTTAGTGCCAGTTGCTATAGGCATTTGGTTACGTCACTTTAAAAGTGATTTTGCCATTAAAGCAGAGCCGTTTTTTAGACGCTTCTCGTTGTTTTTTATGCTTATGATGATTGCAGCACTAGTAATAAAAGAGCGCGATTTATTAGTTAGCTCATTTAACGATGTATTTTGGGCGTGCATAGCACTTAATATTGGTTCAATGGTTGTTGGTTGGTTAATTGCTAAGTGTTCAAAATTAAATTTAACTGATTCGCTGACGCTTTCAATTGAGGTTGGAATTCAAAATGCATCGTTAGCTATTTTAATTGCTATTAGCTTTTTGAATAAACCAGAATACGCGGTCACCGGTGGCGTGTATGGCCTTGCCATGTTTATAGGGCCACTGCTATTAATTGGCGGGTTAAAGCTTAAAAATAAACGTACCGCTAGGGCTGTTAACTAGGACTTTTAATTAGGGCATGTTGACCAAGTTACTTTAATTTAAGGCTACGGATAACGTAGCCGTAAACTCCAGTCTAAAAATACCACCTGTTAAATGTATGCTCTGCACCCATCGCGTCAACAAGTTGTAGGCTTACAAAAGACTCTTAAGCTTGAATATTGCACTAGGCGCTGAGCTTGTTTGCGCGAGGAGTGAAGCTTCTAATTACTAGGGCGCATTTTAGGATAGGATAAGAGTGTAAGTAATACGGTAAAAAAGCAGTTAATTATTTGGTTACTAAAACTGCGCCTCAAATATGAGGCGCTACTTTAAAACTTACTATTTGGTTTGCATGTTTTTAGCGCGTTCTTCTGCATCTATTAATGCTTGCGATTTAGGCGCGCGTTTTTTCTCTTCTATTTTGGGCTTTTCAGCCGAGTCAGGATCCCAGCTTGAGTCTAACGATAAGTTAGCAAATGGATTGTTACTGTCCGCTTTTTTAGGCTCAATTACTGGCTCATCAACTAGCGGTGTTGTTTGTGCTTGCTCAGGTATCGCGTCTTCTTTTTTAGGCGTCGGCTTTTCACCAGGTAATGGTGCATCTGGGTTAAATGTACGCACCTCTGGTTCTTTAAAGTCTTGCTCGGTTGTATACGTAGTCGATTGGGCGTCAGATATTTGCTCTGGAGCGTGTAAATCTATAACCGGCTCACTCGCTGTTACTGGCTCGGGAGTACTAATAACCGGCTCTACAGTGTTATGTTCAGCTTCTATTGGCGCAGATTCCGTTACTTGCGCTGTATGGTGCTTACGTTGTTTTTTTTCAGGCTTTGCATCTGGGTCAAAGTCGCGTACCTCTGGCTCATTAAAGCTGCTGGCATTTTTAATGCGCTCTAAGGTTGTTTTGGCGGCGGCTTCAAACTCGGCGGTATTAGGTTCAGGTTTTTGTTTTACTTCGTTAAACGTAGCGGTACTTGTTTGCTCTAAAGTATCTGCTGGCTCCATTTGTGCAGACTCAATTTCACTTGTTTGCGATGGAGTAACTACGTTGTTTTGCTCATCTGAGATCTGCGTTGTTGTATGTTCAATATCAGTATTTTGCGCTGTGTTAGTAGGTTCCACTGACTCTTCATTTGTCGCTACGCTGCTCTCAACTGCTTTATTA
This sequence comes from Pseudoalteromonas sp. Z1A6, assembly GCF_011378745.1. NCBI lineage: Bacteria > Pseudomonadati > Pseudomonadota > Gammaproteobacteria > Alteromonadales > Pseudoalteromonadaceae > Pseudoalteromonas > Pseudoalteromonas sp. Z1A6. The sequence continues at coordinate 5,544 of NZ_WTKW01000118.1, read as the reverse complement.
TTTTGAGTTGCTTCGTTAATGACGACAGGCTCAATCTTTGGCTCTTTTGTTGTTTGTGCAGGCTTTGTTGCTTTAATTTCAGGTTTAGCTGACGTAGCAATTTTTTCTGATTTAACTTTAGGTGGAGCCGCTATAGTCGGTTCTGCCATCGCTTTGCTTTGTTTTGCACGGCGCAGGCGCACGACTATCATAGCGCCAATAAGTACCACTATAACAAGTATTAAAGTGGGTAAAAGTAACGAGCTTGGGCTCTGCGCTACAGGTTGCGGCGTAATTACTGGCGCTGGTTTAGTTAACACTGCTGCTGGTTTTACAGGTACAGGCTTTTCAGGCGTAGGTTGAACGTTTTGCTCTGGCGTTGCCGGTTTTACTTGCTCTATCACAGCTTCGTTTTTTTGCTCTGTAACTACTTGCTCGGGTGCTGCTTTTGTTGGCTCTGCATCAATTACTATTTCGTTACTGTTGGTATTTAGCTGATCGTTTATTTGTTGTTTTTGATCATTAGTTAAATTAAGGGTTTGCTCGTTGATGCTTTCTTTAACAGCTTCTTCAGTGGGTTTAATTACAGGGGCAGGTTCAACAATTTTAGGTTGTGGCTGAGTAATAATAGTCGGTTCAGGCTCTATTATTTGGGGCTTAGGTTGTGCTTGAATTTCTTTTGGCTTATTACAGTTATTTTTGTAATCACGCGCAGCTTTACGATATTTTTGACTCGCTTTATTATTACTATTTTGCTGTATTTCTTGTTTAATTAAAATGCACATAGCTTCGTTGTATGCAGCACTTTGCGCACTATAAAATAAGGCAAAGCAAAGGGTAAATCTAATTAGTTTTGATATCATGAAGTTATGCGCGCTTAAATATTAATAGTTTGATTTTAAGCGCAAAATTAAAAATTATCCAGAGTAATACAACTAATCAATAACCATAAGGCTGCGATATTCATCGTAAGCAAATTGGTCGGTCATACCGCTTATATAATCTTGGATTAATCTACAACGATAATAAAACTCGTATGCCGCAAAGTGATCGGGCTCTTCTTGCATCGCATCTATTGCGTGTTGGTAACTATTTAAGTGCTTTTTAGAGAGCTTTTTAACAAGTCGCGACTCTATTAATAAACGTGAATCGCCATTTAGTGCACGCTTAAAGTCATCCTTGTTTAGTAGCAGTAATGGTTTATAGCAATCGAGCAAACCATTAATTATGCGATACCCTTGTAGCTCTAATTTTTCGACTTCTTTGTTTGAAAATACATGCTCAAGCGCTACCTGCTTTAGTGTTTTAGTTACTGCATGTAGATGGCTTCTATCTTCTAAAAGCGCTTGGTTAAAATCGCCATGATAAATAGGTTCTATATTTTCGATAAAGCGTTTTGCGGCGTGATTTACTAGCGGATGTAGCAATGCAACCCGCAAGTATATAAAAAATTCACTATTAAAATTATAGGGTTGTGCTTGTGCACGCTCTAGTGCGTAGTCTACTGCTTTGTCTACAAAATTTTGATGTTGAGCGTCGTCGATTAACAGGTTTATTAATACTTTTTTGTAACTACTTTTAAGTTTTTCGCACAGCAACTCAGTGCTTATTATGTCTTTTTCTACGGCGTCTTCTATGTCGGCTAGGCAATACGAAATGTCGTCGGCGGCTTCCATTATGTAACTTGCAGGATGGCGGCAGTAAGGCTCAATAGTGAGCTCTTTTTGTAGCGCTTCAACAAAGTTTTTTTCGCTGTAGTAGTAACCCACTTTTTTCATTAAGTAGTTTTTATTTTGGGGTATGTCTTTTACATCAAGCCCAGCAGGGCGAGTGTATTTTAAAATACCAGCACTTTGGCTGTAGGTTAAATTAAGCGTTTGCAAAGAATGAATTATACGTATGCCTTGAGCGTTGCCCTCAAAGTTACAAATATCAAGCGCAAGGTGTTTAAAAACAACACCTATACCGGTGTTTGGTTCTTTACAGCGCTCGGGTGTTACGCTTGCTAGGTTGTTATTAAACCAGTGGTTAATAGCCGCTTCGCCAAAATGCCCAAACGGTGGGTTGCCTATGTCGTGCATTAGGCAGGCCATTTCTACTAAGCTTTCTAGCGGGCGTTCTAGGTCGGTTAAGCCGTAATCTTTTTGCTGTTGGTAGCTTAAATTAGCAAAAATACGTTGCACTATAAAACGACCAACCTGTTGTACCTCAAGCGAGTGAGTTAAGCGCGAACGAACAGCTGCGTTACGCTCAAGCGGAAACACTTGTGTTTTTTGCTGCAGCCTGCGAATAGCGGCACTGTTAATAATACGGCCACGGTCGCTTTCTAGCGCCATCTGTAAGTTAGAGGTTGTGCGGTACATTCGTGCTGGCGTTATTTTTTTACTAAAATCTATGGTCATCTTTATACTTGTCCTTTTTTACAATTGATGACTGGCATAGTTTTTAGCACATAGTCATTTGTCTTTAATATACAGGGTTTAATCTATCAGTTTGTATCATAAAGTAACAACTTGCTTTAAAATAATTTTTTGAGTAATTGTTGTGCATTTATAGGTGTTTATAATGAAACAGTGGATTTTAAAGGCAGTATCAATTTGCCTAATGTTAGGAATGAACAGCGCATTTGCTGCAAAAGAGCAAACTGTGGTGCTTGTATCAATTGATGGCCTGCGTTGGGATTATATTGAAAAACACGGCGCGCCAAATTTAAAAGCAATGGCCGAGCGCGGTGTTCGCGCACAAAAGCTAATACCTGTTTATCCAACTAAAACGTTTCCTAACCATATTTCTATTATTACGGGCTTACTGCCAGTAAACCATGGCATTGTTGATAATAGCTTTTGTGATAAAGCGCGTAAAAACGACTGTTACAGCATGGGCAAAGCATTGGGCGATAGCACATGGGTAAAGGGTATTCCGCTTTGGAATTTAGCCAAAATGCAGGGACTTAAATCGGCTACTTATTTTTGGCCTGAGTCAGATGCATTATTTAACGGCATGACACCAGATTACTTTTATCACTATTCTAAATACAGCGATTACCAAAGCCGTGTTGATCAAATTATTCAGTGGTTAAGCTTACCAAAAGCACAGCGCCCACGTTTTATTGCGAGTTACTTTTCGCTAGTTGATAGCATGGGCCATGAATTTGGGCCAGACGCACCACAAACGCGTGATGCAGTTAAACAGCTTGATGAATTAATGGGGCAATTACAAACTCGCTTAAGTAAATTAGAGCAAGAGGTAAACTTAGTTATTGTCTCGGATCATGGTATGGCGAGTATAGATCCAGATAAAAGCATTGATGTAACCACACTGCCTCAAGATGAAAACTTTTTAGTTAAAAATACTGGCCCACGTTTACTTATTTATACCCAACCGGATGCTAAAAACGCTGATATTGAAGGTTACAAAGCACGTTTACGAGATGCGTCAAACGGTCGTTATACAGTATTAACTGACGAGCAATTAGCAGCGTATCATTACAATAAAGGCACTCGCGTAGGCGATATTGTGGTGCAAACTACAGCGCCAGCGGTATTTACCAATGGTAAAAAACCAACCTATTTAGGGACTCACGGTTATGCATATACCGAGGATATGGCAGCATCATTTATTGCTGTAGGCCCTGCATTTAAACAAGGTGTAAGCCTTAAAGAAGTAAATAACCTTGATATTTACCCAGTACTTGCAAAAGTGATGGGACTTAAATTGTTAAACAAAGTAGACGGCAATGGTAAAACATTAATGCCAGCAATTAAGCAAAAAATCGTTGTGCATTAGCTTAATCTAAAAGAGCGCGTAAGCGCTCTGCAGGGAAGAACATGTTAAAACTATAAAGTGGGCTATTTAGCCCACTTTTTTATTGGGCAGCTTATTTAAAGTTAGCAATACTTGTTTTTGTAGCAGTAACTGTGCGAATTGCATGCGCTTGGTTTGTAATACCAAATGCAATACCGTTTACGCTCCAGCCAGGGTTAGAGAAGTAATCGTACTGAGTAGCGCTACCGTAAACGTGCGGGTAAGCCATTATACTTGCAAACTCGTTTTGTACGCCGTGACCCATGCCATCTACATATACACCGCCAGACGTATCACCTTGTTTGCGTGAATGCGCTAAACCTTGGTTATGACCAAGTTCGTGTACAAATGTAGTTGCACCACAATCAATTGCAGTGATTGAGTACATACGGCTGCTCATTGAGCTGTATAGATTGCCATTAGTGCCTTGGCCAACCCATGCTAAACCACATGAAATAAGCCCATTGCCAGCACTTTGACCAGTACCTAATACGGCAATCATGTCGGCTTTCCAATCGCTGCGTAAACCATCTACGTAGCTGCTATTTGTAACCGAATCTAACCAATCCTCAGACGGCGTTACTGCATAGTCACCTAAGTTTTGTTTGCCAGCTAAGCGTAGTGTTATATCAACGCCATTTTGGCTATATACCTGATTACTAAAAGCAATTAGTTGATTTATTTTAGTGTCAATATTGCTAGTTGCAGCAGCTGATTGGTCGGTATATAAAATACCGATATCGATTGTTTCTGCTTGTGCAACACTTGCTGCACATAATGCCGCAGCCAGTGCGGTTGTTGTGATTACTTTTTTCATTATTGTATTTCCTTACTCTTGTTGTGGTTGGAACTTGTTTTTAACTTGGTTGATCTCATAAAAAGCAGACACACTAAAGCTGCCCTATAGTGCGGCTTTAGTTGTTTTTTATATTTTGATTATTGGTTAGCCATCAATTTTTGGTGCAAATATATCGATGCTTTTATCTGATTTGGGTTTTGGTGCGGTTACATCATGCTCTATGTGGCTTTTATATAAATCGCGTTTTGCTGCAATCCATCCGTACTTACCTTTACTTTCGAATACATAATTGCCAGAAGGCGCAGTAAATTGACCATATACGGCATCTTTACCTACCGTTAAAACGGTATTATGCATGCGGCCATCAACACCCACTATTTTGCCAAATATGCTCTTATCGCCATTTTCAGACTCAACCACATTAGTCACTTCTGCGGTGAATGTTTCGGCTGTTTGCGGAATAGCTAAATCAAAATTTTCGCCAGTCTCTAACGCCTGTAAAGAATTTAAATCAAACTCAATATAGGCCTCGTTATGTAAGTCGGTAGGTAAAACTTTTGCGTTTATAAGCACTTGCTTTGCTTTGTCGGATAGGCGATTTACGGCATCAAATTCTTCAAACGGTAAGCTGTTGTCAGGGGTAATAATAGGTTTAACGGTAATTGGATCTTTACTCATATCAATAGGTGCAGGGGGATGTGTATTGCGCGTTTTTTGTAAATCAATAGGAACAAAATCAATAGCAACAGGCGCGATAGGTTCGCCCGTTTCATCTGCATTAAAAAATAGCCCATAAACTGCAAATGCCGATAATGGTATAGCAATTAGTAAGACGACAGATCTCTTCATTTGTTTCTCTTTTAGTGTTTTTAGTTAACTGTTTGTTATGTTTTATATTATTAAATGGATTAGATCAAGATAATAAATGTAACCGAAAAGAATTAATTCTAAATTTCATAATT
>NZ_WTKW01000117.1:0-11676 GCF_011378745.1 Pseudoalteromonas sp. Z1A6 | reverse complement strand
ATTAGCATGCTAATTCGCCGTTTTTTAATCACTTAAAATTAGTTAATTAAAACTAAAATTAATTATTCCCATTCGATAGTTGCAGGTGGTTTACCTGAAATATCGTAAACAACACGAGAAATACCGTCTATTTCATTAATGATACGGTTTGATACCACACCTAAAAACTCATAAGGTAAATGTGACCAGCGCGCTGTCATAAAGTCGATTGTTTCCACACAACGAAGTGATACAACCCAATCGTACTTACGTGCATCGCCCATAACCCCTACCGATTTAACAGGTAAGAATACAGTAAACGCTTGGCTTACTTTATGGTAAAGCTCAGCTTTGTGAAGCTCTTCGATGAAAATCGCATCAGCGCGGCGTAATAAATCACAGTATTCTTTTTTGATTTCGCCAAGTACACGAACACCTAAACCAGGTCCAGGGAAAGGATGACGATAAAGCATGTCGTACGGTAAACCTAGCTCTAGGCCAATTTTACGTACTTCGTCTTTAAATAACTCACGTAATGGCTCAACAAGACCCATTTTCATGTCATCTGGTAACCCGCCCACATTGTGGTGAGATTTAATAACATGCGCTTTACCAGTTGCAGATGCCGCTGATTCAATTACGTCTGGGTAGATTGTACCTTGCGCTAACCATTTTGCATTTTTAAGCTTTTTAGCTTGTTCATCAAATACATTAATAAACGTGTGGCCAATGGCTTTACGCTTATCTTCTGGGTCTGACTTACCTGCAAGGTCATTTAAAAACTGCTCTTCAGCTTCAACTTTAACAATGTTTAAACCAAATTTATTACCAAACATGTCCATTACTTGCTGGCCTTCGTTTAAACGAAGTAAACCATTATCAACAAATACACATGTTAGCCTTTCGCCAATTGCACGGTGAATAAGCATAGCCACTACCGATGAATCAACACCGCCAGAAAGACCTAAAATAACTTCGTCATCGCCAACGGTTTCTTTAATACGCTCGATAGCATCATCGATAATTTTTGCTGCAGTCCACAATTTTTCACAGCCACAAATATCAATAGCAAAACGCTCTAATAAGCGCTGACCTTGATGCGTGTGCGTTACTTCCGGGTGAAACTGTACGCCATAAAAACGTTTTTCTTCGTTAGACATTGCAGCATGTGGACAAGTAGATGTTTTAGCTGTTGTTGCAAAACCAGCTGGAATATCCATTACTTTGTCGCCATGACTCATCCATACGTCGAGTATGCCGTTGCCACCATCGGTAATATGATCTTCAATTGCATCAAACAATGCACAATTACCTACTTTTTCAACTTGTGCGTAACCAAACTCTTTTTTATCAGAGCTGTGTACACTACCACCTAGTTGAGCAGCCATTGTTTGCATGCCATAACAAATGCCTAACACAGGCACGCCTGCATTAAATACGTACTCTGGAGCGCGCGGGCTGTTTTCAAGTGTTGTTGATTCTGGGCCACCAGAAAGAATAATACCTTGTGGGTTGAACTCGCGGATTTGCTCTTCAGTCACATCCCATGCCCATAGCTCACAGTAAACACCAATTTCGCGGATACGGCGCGCGATTAATTGCGTGTATTGTGAACCAAAGTCTAAAATGAGAATTCGTGAATCGTGAATATCTTTGCTCATGGAGTATCTCGTAAAGTCTGATGCTAAATGTCATTTGTTAATGTAAACGACTAAAAAGAGGGCTTGCAAAGCAAGCCCAGTATATTAAATTAATTACGCTGCTTAACCTAAGCGGTAATTTGGTGCTTCTTTAGTGATTTGCACATCGTGTACGTGCGATTCACCCATACCCGCTGAAGTAACGCGTACAAACTGTGGTTTTGTATTAAGCTCTTCAATTGTTGCACAACCCGTTAAACCCATAGCACTACGTAAGCCACCTACTTGCTGATGAATAATCGTTGCAATTGGACCTTTGTAAGCTACGCGACCTTCAATACCTTCAGGTACTAACTTGTCTGCTTCGTTTGATTTTTGGAAGTAACGATCTGATGAACCTTCTTTTTGATCCATCGCGCCCAATGAGCCCATACCACGGTAAGATTTGTAATAACGGCCTTGGTATAATTCAACTTCACCTGGTGCTTCTTCAGTACCAGCAAGAAGTGAACCCACCATTACACACGATGCACCAGCAACAAGTGCTTTAACAATATCACCAGAAAAACGAATGCCACCATCAGCAATAACAGGAATGTCGCGACCTTTTAAGCCTTCAACAGCATCTGAAATAGCTGTAATTTGTGGAACGCCACAACCGGTAACAATACGTGTAGTACAGATAGAACCTGGGCCTATACCTACTTTAACTGCGTCGGCGCCAGCGTCTGCAAGTGCAATCGCACCTTCTGCTGTAGCTATGTTACCGGCAATAATTTGTAAGTCTGGGTACTCTTTGCGAGTTTTAGTAACACGGTCAATAACACCTTGAGAATGACCATGCGATGTATCGATAAGTAAAACATCAATACCCGCTTCTACTAATGCAGCAATACGCTCATCAGTACCAGCACCAACACTTACAGCAGCACCTACACGTAAACGACCTTGGTCGTCTTTACATGCGTCTGGTTTGTCTTGGGCTTTTTGGTAATCTTTTACTGTTATCATGCCTTTAAGTTTAAAAGCGTCATCAACAACAAGGATTTTTTCAATGCGGTGTTCGTGCATTAAGCCTAAAATTTCTTCGCGAGCTGCGCCTTCTTTAACGGTAACAAGCTTTTCTTTTTTAGTCATAACGGTAGAAACAGGCTGTTCAAGCTTAGTTTCAAAACGCATGTCACGGCTAGTTACAATACCAACAAGTACATTGTCGCTATCGGTAACTGGAAAGCCTGAAAAACCTTTTTCGTGTGAAAGCTCAATAGCGTCTGCTATTGTTAAATCGGCAGTCACCGTTACAGGGTATGAAACAATACCTGCTTCGTAGGTTTTAACTTTACGTACGTTTTTCGCTTGTTCTTCAATAGTCATGTTTTTATGAATAAAACCAAGACCACCTTCTTGCGCAAGGGCAATAGCTAAACGAGCTTCTGTAACAGTATCCATAGATGCTGAAATAAGCGGCAAGTTAAGTTTGATACCACGCGTTAAGCGAGTTGAAATATTTGCCGTGTGTGGCAAAACAGTAGAATGACCAGGTACTAAAAGTACGTCATCAAAGGTAAGAGCTTCTTTAGCGATTCTAAGCATTTTGGCAACTTCTCACATGTGGATCTAAGATAAGGAATTGCGGCCAAATTTTAACAGCGTTGTTGCCATGAGTAAATAATATTTAGCAAATATTTATGATAAAGTAGTGCAATAAATAGTTTTAGGTTGTTTTTTATGTTTTCGAAGCCTTCGCAGGCGGTTTACACCGTTTCACGCCTTAATAGAGAAATTCGCACAATCCTTGAGCAAGGTTTTGCATCTTTAGTGCTCACGGGCGAAATTTCTAACTTTATTACCCCTGCATCTGGACATTGGTACTTTTCGTTAAAAGACGATAAAGCACAAATTAAAGCCGCAATGTGGCGAGGCAATAATCGCAACCAAAGCTACCGCCCTGTAAATGGCGCACAAGTTACAGTAAAAGCGCGTGTATCGCTTTATGAACCTCGCGGTGACTACCAGCTTATTGTTGAGCATATGGAACCCGCAGGCGAAGGTCAGCTAAAACAAGAATTTGATGCGCTTAAAATGCGTTTAGCCGCCGAAGGATTATTTAGCTCTGCTCACAAACAGCCATTACCCCAAAATATTAATCGCATTGGTGTTATTACCTCAGCAACCGGCGCTGCTATAAAAGATATTTTAACGGTACTCAAACGCCGTGCACCGCAGCTAGAAGTCATCATTTACCCTGCTATGGTACAAGGCAAAGAAGCGCACGTGCATTTAATTAACCAAATTGAATTAGCCAACACACGTGATGAAGTAGACGTACTTATTTTAGGGCGAGGCGGCGGATCACTTGAAGATTTATGGTGTTTTAATCACGAACAGCTCGCCCGCGCTATTTTCAAAAGTGAATTACCGATAGTAAGTGCGGTAGGCCACGAAATAGATACCACTATTAGCGATTACGTTGCTGATGTTCGTGCAGCGACTCCATCAGCCGCAGCTGAGCTTGTAAGCCCTAATACGCAAGAGTTACACAACAAAGTAACGCAATTAGTTAATCGTTTATCTAACGCGTTTAAGCACGGCATTGCCGACAAGCGCGCACTAGCAACGCAGTTACAACACCGCCTTAATTTATGTCATCCGCGTAATCAGCTTAATCAAAAATCACAACGTTTGGATGAGCTAAGCATTGCGCTGCAACAGGCGATGCGTAATCGTTTATACCAACAAGAACGCACACTCAATAACTTAACGCCGCGTTTAATGCGCCAATCACCCGATAAAAAACTCGCTACAGCAAGCCATCAACTTTCGCAATTACAAGCTAGGCTAAACCAAGCTATACAACATCAGTTACAGCAAGCGAATAATAGCTTAGCACTGCAAGCAAGCAGGTTAGATTCAGTAAGTCCGCTTAATGTTTTAGCGCGCGGCTATAGCATCACTAAAACACAACAAGGCAAAGTGGTTAAATCTGTGGGGCAAATTAAAACAGGCGATGTTTTGATTACAGAGCTCGTTGATGGCTCTATAGAATCACAGGTTATACCTGTTACATAAAGTTGGTATTACTTAAAACTCTGTACTTAGCAACAATTTAAGCTCGCTATCGCTTGATGTGGAGGTAGTGCTTTTAAATTGTTGCCAAAACTCTTGCTTCATCAACTCGTCGTTTAGCTCTCGCCATTGAGAATTATCAAATGTGTCGTTATCAGCGGGTGCGGCAAGTTCAAATTCACATATCGTCGTTTTACATTTTGCGCTAACAACATCGGGTATAATCGCTAAATCAGCTGTTAATAAAAAATCTTGTAATGCCATTTCAGTACGATAAGCCCATTCTTCGTCACGCGTTTGCTTTTCAAATTTATCACGTAAAATCTTCTCAAAATCTGAAGGACCTCTCATTTGCTTTAAAATGCTTTTAACTGTCGCTTTCTGCTCAGCAAGTTGCTGCTTAAGCTGAGTTACTTGCTCTTCTAAAGGTAGCTCATCAAGCATTTGGGTTTCTGAATAGGTTGGAGGCGTCTCTTCAGCGGGCTCTATACTAGCGACTTGCTCAGGTACTGCAGAGTCTGCATTACTTAATACCTCATTACTTTGTTGTCCAGTATGAAGCTTTTGCTGTTTTTCATAACTTGGCTGCGACTTAACAGATTCTGGATGACTTGAAGCTGCATTAAAGTAGCTCCAAGTTAAACCTACACCCGCAATAAACCCAATCCCTAGAGCCAATAAACTATTCTTGTTCATGTTAATTCCTTTTAAGTTTTATTATTTTTAATTACTTATAGCATTGCACTCGTGTGCGATTCGTTTTCAGGCTCAGGATTTGCTAAAAAGTTTTGGTTCATACTTTGCGCCGGACACTCACAATCCGGTCGACCAATAATTTTAGCGGGCACGCCAACAGCGGTTGTGTGTGGTGGAACATTGCTAAGTACAACTGAGCCCGCACCAATTCGTGCGCCCTCACCTACTTCAATATTACCAAGTACTTTAGCGCCGGCGCCAATTAATACGCCCGCTCTAATTTTGGGATGACGATCACCCTGCTCATTGCCTGTACCGCCAAGCGTTACAGATTGCAAAATTGATACATTATCTTCAATTACCGCTGTTTCACCAATAACAATACCGGTTGCGTGGTCAAACATAATGCCTTTACCCACTTTACATGCTGGGTGAATATCGACCCCAAACACTTCAGAGTTACGGCTTTGAATAAAGCGCGCTAGCTCTTTGCGGTTTTGTTGCCACAAGCAATTAGCCAAACGGTGCGCCTGAATAGCATGAAAACCTTTTAGATTTAATATAACCGTAAGATAGGTTTCTGATGCAGGGTCGCGGTCTTTTACCGCTTTAATATCCTCAGCAACAAAAGATAGCATACGGTCACATTTTACAAATGCTTGATCGAACAGCTCTCGGATAGTGAATGCCGATACCACCGCATCAGCCAACTTATTAGCAACAATAAAGCTCAATGCCGAACCTAAACAATCATGATTCAAAATGCATGAATAAACATGACTTGCTAATAATGGTTCACGTGTTACTACATCGTTAGCTTCTTCGCGAAGCTGTTGCCAAATTGCATGACGCATAATACTGCACTGCCTTAAGTTGATATAAAATAGCCTTTTCCCAAGTCTAACGGATTTAAAGCCTAAGGTGTTAATCCCTTAGTTATTTGTTCTGGTTATTAGATATAACTAGCAACCAGAAATGATATTTTAAATACGTACCCACTTTTTAGATTAAGCTATACGACAGTTGCTAAAATTTCCAATACATACTTAAAATATAATAAATTAATAAAAATCAAAAGCTAACAACATATGACAGTTCACCTGTCATATGCCAAAATACATACTGGCGTACAGCTGACGGCGTAAATAACAAAAACAAACGCTAAATTAGCATCATCAACTCAACAAGGATAACGATGATGAAAAACGATGTATTAAATACAAGAAAATTAGGTTACAAATTTTACTTTCAAGATGGCGATAATCAAATAGCGTGTTTTGGTAGCTACTTTACAGGGAAAGAAGAAGTATACGTAAATGATGAACTTATAAGTAATAAGCGTAACCAAAGGATTCACAGTGGCCATCAATTTAATATTGGTGACAATGATTTTAAAGTAATGTTTGAAATGCGTAATATTTTAACTGGCAGGTTAGAGTGCTCACTTTATAAAAATGGCCAATTTATAAAAAGTTATGAACAATCATCATTATTAAATAACCCAAAAACTTCGTTAAAAGTGCTTTTTGGCTGCTTTTTTGGAGGCCTAGTTGGTGGCTACTTGCTAATTATAATTTTAGAATTCTTGATTGGGAAATTTTAAAATGCAACTTAATCCTAAAACAATAAAAGAACTTAGGCAGCAATTTAATTGGACGCAACAGCAACTTGCCGATGCCTGCGATGTAAGCTTGAGAACAATCCAACGGGTAGAAAAAGAAGGCGCGGCATCAAAAGAAACCACAATGGCTTTATGCGCGGTTTTAGAAGTACGCCAGGGTAAATTAATTAAGCTTGATGAAGATACAACACCTCTCGGTGGTGCAACAACTTTAAACAAGCACACTATAACCACGGTGTTAGCATTGTCATCAGTAGTCAGCTTCATATTAGGCATGATAACTGTTTTTTTTATTATGAAATAAGGAGCTGCAGCAATGTCAAAATATGAGTCGAAAGAGCTACGTGGCCACATCACTTTAGTTGTAATAATAAGTGCAATGATACTTTTTGGGTTAGGTGTAAAAATTGGTTCAATACTATATCCAATACCATAAAAAATGCCCCAATATATGGGGCATTTTAATTATCTTAACTTATATAACTATTTAAACCTTCATTGAAATACTTTATCAACTTTCATCACTTCAATATTTTTTGCAGGAATTGCTAATTTGTAATCAGCAATTACTTTATCTTCAGCCACTAATTCGGCAGGTTTATCGGTATTGTAAACCATTGGTGATGTTTGCTCAGACGCTAAACGTTTTTGCATATCAGCGCCGTCTGCGGTTATAAACACATATTGAACGTTGTCTGTTTGTAGGTTTTCTTTAATAACGCGATTTACATCAGCAACGCTTAGCGTTTTAAGTTTGTTAGTTACGTAACTTACAAAGCTATCTGTGTTGTAAAATTCGCTATCAAGTGCGTAACCTAATTGGCGGTTTTGACTTGCAACCATTTGCGGTACAAAGTTAATTAAAAAGTTACGCGTGGCTTCAAAGTCATCTTCGCTCATACCATTTTTAATTAGCTTATCTAGCTCAAATAAAGCCGTACGAGTTGCAAAGTGCGCATCGTTATTAGAGCGAAGTGGGCGTAACCACACTTGAAATATTTGCTCAGAGCGCCCTAGGTTTGCATCAGGCTTGGTTTGAAACATACCACGTGGAAAGTATTCAATGTATGCGTAATCGCCGTAGTTCATGCCGCGGGTTTCACGAATGCGCTCATACAAAAAGCTGTTAGAACTACGGTGCTCACCAAAGTACGAACGCACAAGCCAAAGTGCTGTCCAGTCTTCGCTACTTCTTATTGTATCAATAGGAAAACCAAACGATACCGCAGTCGATTGCGCCGACTTTTCTACAATAGTTGCATGATGACCTTTAAGCGCTGGTGCATCAGGAATACTTAAACGGCTTTGATCACCTTTTGGTAGCGTTGCAAAATCGCTCATCATTTTAGCTTTAAGTTTTGCAGGCACAGCCCCAATTAAGCCAACCGTGAGTTTAGATTGCGTAAGCTCGCTGTTATAAAATGCTTTAACGTCATCCAGCGTCAACGCTTCTAAATCAGAAATATCACCGTAGTTGTAGCTTTCATAAGGATGATTTTTGTAAAGCGCGCTGTATAGCACTTCTTTGCCTAGCTCTTCATCGTTAGATGCTTTTAAGCCTGACTTAATACCGTCGATCATTTCTTTTTTGAGGCGTTTAAAGTCATCCTCTCTAAAGCCTGGGTTTAGTAATTGATCGCTCACAAGTGTATACCACTGCGACGCGTTATCTTTATGAATACGTCCTTGAAACGACAGCATTTCTTTATCTATTTGATAACCAAAGCTACCCGCAAGCGGATAAAGTGCTTTTTGAATATCTTTATAGCTTGTCGCCTCTGAGCCACCTTGTGCAAGCATAGCCGCAGTTAACGCAGCAACGCCTTTTTTGCCTTGAGGGTCGGCAGCCGCACCGGTATTGAATAAAAAGTTAACATCAATTAATGGCGAGCTATTGGTTTTATCAAGTACTTTAAATACAGGAGCCGCAGGTGCTTGTTTAAGCTTTGCAGTAAGCGCATTTAAATCAACTTCTTGCTCAAAACTTGGCGCTTCATCAAGTGCCGACATTGTTAATGTGGTACGTGCGTTATCAGTAAAGTATTTATTAGCAACGGCTTTAATATCTGCGCTGGTGATGTTATCTGCCGATTTATACAGCTGGTTTATAACCTCAGGATCGCGCTCAAAATGCATGTAGCTGGCAAGGGTTGATGCAATCGCTTGCGACGAATCTAAACCATTAATAAAGCTGTATTTAAGGTTCGATTTTAAATCACTCAGCTTTTGCTCATCAACAAGCTCAGTGCGTGCTTTTGCATAAGTTCGGTTAATGGCATCGCGTGCAGTGGCTAAATCGTCTGCGTTTTCTACTTTAACAAATACGTGTAATAAACCCGGATCTTTAGTCTCTGGGTTATAGGTAAACATTTGGCTGGCAATTTGTTTGTCGACCACTAGCTCTTGATATAAATCTGAATTACTTGAAAAATAAAGCTGTGAGATTAAATCAAGCGCCGCTCTGTCTTTTTTAGCAGGCTCCCACGCAGCGCCTTTGTACGATACAAGTAACCAATGACCTGGTAGCGCTTCATCTTGCTGGTGCAAATATTTTGGTGCTTGTTGAACAGGCTCTGCTTTAATGTCAGCAATATAGTTACCCTTTTTCCAGCTGCCCCAATGCTTTTTAACCATTGCCATTGTTGCTTGCGGGTCTACATCGCCCACAATAACAAGTGACACATACTCAGGCTTATAAAACTTAGCAAAAAATTCTTTACCATAGGCCATTTGATCAGGCATAGCTTCTATGTCTTTAAAAAAGCCCATAGTGGTGTGTTTATACGTGTGCTTATCAAACGCCTCTTCGCGTACAGCGCTTAATAATTTACGAATTGGGCTCGCGTTGTTTTTTAAGTACTCACCTTTTACCGTTTGTGCTTCTGTTCTAAATTGCTCTTCGGTGTAAGTTAAGTTTTGAAAAATATCAGCTTCAAGCTCAAGTACTTTATCAAGATGCTGCTTTGAAAAGTTTAAATGGTAGTTTGTAAAATCGTTTGTTGTATAAGCGCGGTTATCAACACCTGAATTTTTTAATATGTCTGAGTACACATCTTCAGGGTATTTTTGTGAGCCTTTAAACATCATGTGTTCAAAAAAGTGAGCAAAGCCTGTTTTGCCCTCTTCAACTTCGTTACGCGACCCAACCGATACCGGAATTTGCAGCGACACTACATCAGGGTAGTCGGTTTTAACAACCATGACACGTAAGCCGTTTTCTAGCTCTTCAATTAAATAATCTTGCGAGAAAACACGGTCATCAGCTTTATTTACTTGTTCTTGTTGTGCTGTTGTTTGCGTGCTTTGGTTTTGTTGCATGGCGCAACCTGTTAACGCCAGCGATACCGCTAAGCTGGTTGCTAATAATTTAAATTTCATTGTTGTCCCTTTTTAAATTGAGCAAATTTGTTGTCAGATTTAACTCTTTAATTATGCCCCAAAGCCAATAAATATAAGAGCCCAAAGGGAATTTATTATGTAAACAACTGTGTCAATTATAAATTATGGGAACAAGTACTATGAATAAACATCATGTTAGTTGAAAAACTTTCACTAAATAAATCTATCTAGACGTCTAAATGGCTGCTATATTAAATCCATCAAAACAAACTTAGCTGGAATGAGGATTATGGCTTTATCACTAAAAGAGAAGATAGTGGACACCAACCAAGGTGTTTATCTTATTGGTACTACCCCGCCTAAAATTGGCACCGATAAAGCGCAATTAAAAACCATTGCAGAAAAGCTATTAGGTCGCTTACACGAAATTGAATACGACGGCGTGATAATTTACGACATTCAAGACGAAAGCAGCCGAACTAATCAAGACCGTCCATTTGCGTTTAAACAAACCGTTGATCCGCGTGAATACAGCCATTTACTTCGTAATTTATCTGCACAAGATGTGATTACTTATAAAAGTGTGGCGCAGCGTGGCGTAGGCGAATTTAAAGATTGGCTAAGTGAAACTAAAAACGACTACGATTTACAAAATGTTGTTTTAGTAGGTAGCCCATCATCGATAGGCGATATAAAGCTAAGCCTGCCAGATGCGTATAAAGCGATGGCTGAGCAATCAGATGATTTCTTTTTAGGTGGCGTTACGATTGCCGAGCGCCATTCAAGTAAACGAAATGAGCACGAACGATTAATAGAAAAAACAGCACAAGGTTGTCAATTTTTTATATCGCAAGCTGTTTACGACGCACAAGCTACTATAGAGCTAATTACTAGCTACGCACGTACGTGTAAAGCACAGGGTATTACACCTCAACGTATTATATTAACGTTTACCCCGTGCGGCGGCGAAAAAACCTTAGACTTTATGCAATGGTTGGGTATCTCAGTGCCAGAGGCAACTAAATGGCGCATGCTTGATGCAGACAATACATTAAGCGAATCAGTCCGTATTTGCCGCGAAAATCTCGACTTAATACTTAAAAGCTGTGCGCATTTAGATGTACCGCTGGGCCTAAATATTGAAAGCTTAACAAACCGTAAAGAAGAAATTGACGCGTCAATTAACTTATACCGTTTATTAAAAGCCATTATGGAATTGAACCTTGCGGAAAAGCTAATAGCTTAAAGGCTAGGTAAGAGCTAATTAACACCCTTCTTGGCAAGCCTAATGGCTTGCTTTTTTATGTCCGTTCTTTGAAAAATTAATTAATAAAT